>JADZGG010000219.1 GCA_020854015.1 Flavobacteriales bacterium | reverse complement strand
CCAGGTAATCCACAGAGATGGTACGCTCGTAGCTCCGCCCCCGGCTCAGGATCCGGTCCTGCACGCGCTCCATCGGCAAATGCAGGTAGACCAACAGGTCCGGACGCGGCAGGTCGCCGTACATGATGGTGTACAGGTCACGGAAAAGGGCGAACTCATCCTCCGGAAGCGTGACCCGCGCAAAGACAAGTGATTTCCCAATGGAATAATCAGCTACGGTGCAGGCGTGGAAAAGGCTCTGCTCCGTAATGCGTTTCAGTTGGTGGTAGCGCTGCGCCAAGAACGAAAGTTCAACGCTGAAGGCGTAGCGTTGTGGATCCTCGTAGAACCGCGGCAGGAACGGATTATCGTCGAACTCTTCCAGGACCAGGCGACCATTCAGGTCCTCGGCCACGCGGCGGCTCAAGGTGGTCTTTCCCGCGCCGATCAAGCCCTCGAAGGCGATGTACCCGTACCGCATCATCAACGGGGCAAGAGGTCGTTCAACAGGTGGAGCACAGATCGCCCCAAAAAGGGGTGCACCAGCGCAGGGGCGATGTCCGCGAGCGGAGCCAGGGCGAAGGCGCGTTGCTGCAGACGGGGATGCGGGACCTTCAGCAAGGGCAGGTCCAGCACGGCATCACCGAAGAACAATACATCGATGTCGATAGGGCGGGACACATACCTCGGTCCCTCCGAACGCTTGCGTCCGAGCCGGGCTTCAATGGCGAGCGCTTCCATCAGAAGCGCCTCAGGGGCCAGGGTGGTGGTCACACACAAGGCCCGGTTCAGGAACAAACGTGGATCCTCAAAGCCCCAAGGCTCGGTCCAATGATCACGGCTATGCGCCCGAACTGCACCGATGCGCTCACCGATCAGGGCTTCCGCATCGGCAAGGGCGACCAAGGGCGAACCCTCATTGCCGCCCAAGAGCAGGTAGGCGTCCACCTCCGTTCCCATGTGGCCAAAGGTATCCGCGACGCGCTTGAGGCCACCCATACCCCTTCACCACCGCTCGTGTATCGCCCACTTCCCTTCGTCTCCCACCCTCCTAGTTTCGCATCCGACAACGAAACTCCCTTTCTCAATGAGACAGTTCTTCAAGTTCATGTTCGCCAGCATGCTTGGCTTCATTCTCGGCTCCGTGGCGATCGGCATCATCTTCATGGTGATCATCGTCGGTGCGGTGGCGTCGTTGGGCACGGCCTTTTCCATGGAATCCAAACCCACCACGGTCAAGGACAACAGCGTGCTTTTGATGAGCCTGGACCGGCCTATCGTGGACCGTGGCCGTGAAGAGGGCCTGCTGCTCGACTTCGGTCCGTTCCGTGGCATGGGCGAGCTTGGGTTGAACGACATCCTCGACAACCTCGAGAAAGCCAAACGTGACGAACACATCAAGGGCATCTTCCTCGACCTGGGCATGGTGAACGCACGCATGGCCACCATGAAGGAGATCCGCGACAAGATCCTCGAGTTCAAGGCGGAGAGCGGCAAGCCCGTGATCGCCTACGGTGATGTGTTCACCCAAGGCACCTACTACCTGGCCAGTGCAGCGGATCAGGTCTACCTCGTACCCGAGGGCGACCTCGACTTCCGCGGTCTGCAAACGGAGATGATGTTCTACAAAGGGCTCTTTGACAAGCTCGATATCGAGGTGCAGTTCATCCGAGGAACCAACAACCAATACAAGAGCTATGGCGAGGCCTTCACCAACACCGAGATGAGCCCTGCCAACGAGGAGCAGATGAGCGTTCTGGTCCATGGCCTATGGGACCATTATCTGGGCACCATCGCAGAGACGCGGAAGATCGACAAGGCCCGCCTTAACACCATTGCCGACAGCCTGTTGATCCGACATGCTCCGGATGCGGTGACCTACGGACTGGTCGATGGTGTGAAGTACCGCGATGAGGTGCTCACCATCCTGAAGGAGAAGATGGGGCTGGACAGCGACAAGGAGATCCAATTCGCCGGACTTGGCAAGTACACACGCACCGTTGTACCGGAGGCGAAAGGTGAAGGCACGCACACCTCCATGAGCAAGCGCCCGAAGCTGGCCGTGGTGTATGCCGAAGGCAGCATCATGGATGGCGAGAGCAGTGATGGCACTATTGGTGGAGCGACCATGAGCGCAGCGATCCGCGAAGCGCGCGAGGACACGACCGTGAAGGCGATCGTGCTGCGGGTGAACAGCCCCGGCGGCAGCGGCCTGGCCAGCGATGTGATCTGGCGCGAAGTGAAGCTCGCCACGGCGGTGAAGCCAGTGGTGGTGAGCATGGGCGATGTGGCCGCAAGTGGTGGTTATTACATCAGCTGTGCCGCCAACAAGATCTACGCGGACCCCACCACGATCACCGGCAGCATCGGCGTGTTCGGTATGATCCCCAACATGCAGGGCTTCTTCAACAACAAGCTCGGCATCACCTTCGACGGTGTGAAGACCAACACCTACTCCGGCATGATGACCACCAGCCGTGCGCTCACCGCGGATGAGAAGCGGATCATCCAGCAGTTCATCGACCGCTTTTACGGAACCTTCACCGCTCGCGTGGCCGAAGGCCGCCACATGACGCAGGCGCAGGTGGATAGCATCGCCCAGGGTCGCGTTTGGACCGGTGTGGATGCCAAGCGCATCGGACTGGTGGATGAACTAGGCGGATTGGAAGCGGCGATCACGGATGCCTCCAAGCTGGCCGGACTCACAGAGGGAGACTTCCGTATCGTGGGCTACCCCGCGCAGGAGGATGTCTTCAAGGAGCTGCTGAAGGAACTGAACGGCGAAGCGAAGAGCTGGATGGCCACGCAGGTCTTCGGCACGGACGCCGAACTGTTCGAGCAATTCGAAAAAGTGCGCCAGGTGAAGCAGATGAGCGGCATCCAAGCCCGCATGCCCTTCGACCTGGAGGTGCACTAGACGCACCGATGCTTTGAAAACAGAAAGGGTCCCGCGCAATGCGGGACCCTTTCCGTATAACCCCAATGTTCAGTTCATTGACCCAAACCTGAAGGTTCGTACGGAGCGCTCCCGGGAAGGTTTCACGGTGTCCGGAATTTCTTCTGAAGGGACGGACCCGCTCACTCCAGTGCCACGTGATAGCCACTGTGGTTGCGCACGTTCAGCACGCGGCCATCATCGAATACCAGGTACTGGCCTTTGATCCCCGCCAAGACCCCGTTCACCTCGTGATCCTTCTCCAAGTTGATGCTGGTGACCTTCGGCGGAGAAGCGAGCAGCGGGTAGGTGATGCGTTGTGGTGCTTCGTTCGGCAACAGGTAAGGGTGCAGCTCGGTCGGGAGCTTCTCCAATAACCCGGCACGCGCCTCCATCATGATCGTTGGATCGACATCCACCGGACCAAGCATTCTCCGCCAGTTGGTCTTGTCCGCGAAATGGGCCTTGAGGGCTACTTCGATCGCACCGGCAAGCTGACGGTAGGGCGTGCGCGCGATGAGCACGGCCAATGATGCCCCCTGATCGATCCAACGCGTGGGGACCTGCGTGCCGCGCGTGACGCCCACTTTGATGCCGCCCGTGTGGCTGAGGTACACGAAATGCTCGGTGTCGTGGTGGTCCTTCTCCCATTGCGGGTCGCGCCCTTCGCCGAGGTGGGCGCGGCACAGATCCGGGCGTACGATGCACTCTGCGGCCTCGGGCGCATCGCGGAAGCAGGGGAAGCAGAACCCCTGCCCGTAGAACTTCTTCACCCCGCGCCCACAGCTCACGCAGGTCATCTGTCCGGTGAACCGCAGACTGAAAGACTGCCCGATGCGTTCGGCCATGGGCACCTCGTGGGCGCCCATCCGCAGCGCATAATGCACCAACCCTTCCTCGGCGGGTGTCGCCGGGTCGAACCAGGCCTTCATCTTCGTCAGCGCGCCCATGTTCATGCCGGTGCGTATCTTTTCGACGAAGGTAACTGCGCGATATTCGCACCGGCCCAGCTCCCATGCCTGTCAACGCCCTGTTCTCCTTCCTGATCAAAAAGCGGCTACAGCAGATCGAGCTGTTCCGCGAGAACCCTGAGGGGGCACAGCTTGAGGTG
>JADZGG010000218.1 GCA_020854015.1 Flavobacteriales bacterium | reverse complement strand
CATTAACGGCAAGTACGTACCCACCATCGCCAACGTGCAGAAGATCGACCTGCGGCCGGTTGCCTTTGATACCGTGCTGCCCGATCGGCCGGTGACCTACGACATGTTGCCTGTGAAAGGCACCGTGCCACCCAAGGTGGACAGCATCAGTGCGGCCAAGCTCAACATCGCCACCACGCAACAGAAGCTCTATCACGGCTTCTTGAAGGCCGGGTTCGGACTCTACACGACACCGATGGTCGAGGCCTACTACGACCAGGTACGTTCGCGGGAGAACTCATATGGCATTCACGTGAAGCACTTCAGCAGCAACGGTGGGCTGGATGACGTGGGACCGAGCGACTACGGCTATAACAACATCGACGGATTCTACACGCAATACATGAAGCATCACGAGGTCGGCGGCAGGCTCACCTATGACCGTCGCCGCGTGAATTTCTATGGCTACGAGCCCACTGCTCTGGATGCCGACACCATCGCGCAGCCCACGGATGATGAGCTGGAGCGGTTCTATAACGACATCGGTTTCCAAGCGCGCATCAAGAGCCTGTACCGCGACAGCACCAAGATCGCCCACGACGTGGCGCTGGAAGTGCACGCCTACAGCAACGACGTGCGCAGCACCGAGACCAACATCAAACTGACCACCGTGCTTTCGAAGGAAGAGGGCAGTGAGACCTATGGGCTGGGGGTGCTGCTGGACAACAATGCCTACCGAGGCAAGCTTGGGAACGGACTGGAGGACCTCCGCCAGAACGGGACCCTCTTCGGCCTGACGCCGAACGTGAGCACCTCCGGAGAGAACTACACGGTGAAGGTGGGCGCCGGGATCTATGTGGATGCGCAGTCCAAGACCACCTTCCACTTTTTCCCGCAGGCCGAGGCCACCTACAGCCTCTTCGACGACATTCTGATGCCGTATGTGGGCGTGGATGGTCGCCGCATCCGGAACAGCTTCCGCAGCTTGAGCCGTGAAAACCCTTGGCTCGTGGACGCCCCGAACCTGGTGAACAGCAGCCTGAACTACGACATCTACGGTGGCTTACGCGGCAGCTTCAGCAGCCAGATCGGATTCGACGTCCGCATCAGCAAGAGCCGTATGAAGGCCCGACCCTTGTTCGTAAGCCTGCCCCCCGGAGATCCTTCCTACGGCGACCGTTATGCGCCCGTGTACGACCGTGTGGACCAGCTGGACATCAGCGGCGAGCTGCACTACCACGCTGGTACCGCCATCAACGTGAACGGACGGGTGGACATATACACCTACGACACGGACGAACAGGCCGAGCCGTGGAATCTGCCGCCTTACAAGATCAGCCTGGGCGCCACCTACGACCTGCGCCAGAAGCTCATCCTGAAGCTGGAGGCCCAGTTCCTCGGGGCGCGGAAGGCCTTGGGCTACGAGGACCAGCTGGCCGATGCGCCCGTGTCCACCACCCGCGACCTGGATGGCTTCATGGACCTCTACTTCGGGGCCGAGTACCGCTACACCAAGCGCCTCAGCCTCTTCTTCGAGGCGAGCAACCTGAGCGCCAGCAAGTACGAGCGCTGGTACCGCTATCCGGTGCAGCGCACCCTGGTGATGGGCGGGGCGACGTTCGCGTTCTGATCGGCCGGCGATCGATCTTGAGAGAGGGGGTTGAGAGCCCCCTTTTTCCATGGGTTCCAATGGGTTGAAAGTGACTCCCGGAGAGATCTGGAGACAGCCCCTTCCTGCTCATAGCGATCCCCTCCGGATTGTCAAGTTCCGTAGCCCTTCGAATTATCAACAAAACCCGCGTCCCTGTTGAGGAAATCCTGTCGGTGGACGATCTGATCGGGGTATCTTCGCGTGCCCTTCGGAAAAGGAGGGTTTGACCTGAAGGAAACATGGCAGAGACCATTGAGATGAGCGAAGACAAGAAGAAGGCCGCAGCCAACTATTCGGCGGACAGCATCCAGGTGCTTGAAGGCCTTGAGGCGGTGCGGAAACGCCCCGCGATGTACATCGGTGACATCGGTGTGAAGGGACTGCATCACTTGGTATACGAGGTGGTCGACAACTCCATCGATGAGGCCCTCGCCGGCCATTGCGATACCATCAACGTCACCATTCAGCCCGACAACAGCATCCGGGTGAAGGACAACGGCCGCGGCATCCCCGTGGACATGCACGCCAAGGAAGGTAAGAGCGCCCTCGAGGTGGTGATGACCGTGCTCCACGCCGGAGGTAAGTTCGATAAGGACTCCTACAAGGTGTCCGGCGGTCTGCACGGTGTGGGTGTGAGCTGCGTGAACGCGCTGAGCGACATGCTCCTCGCCGAAGTGCACCGCGGTGGAAAGATCTACCAGCAGGAATACAGCGAAGGCAAGCCGAAGTATGCTGTAAAGGAGGTCGGTGTGACGGAATCCCGTGGCACCATCGTCACCTTCCACCCGGACGCCACGATCTTCCAGGTCTCGGAGTTCAACTTCGACACGCTCGCCGCGCGCCTGCGCGAACTGTCGTTCCTGAACAAGGGCATCCGCCTGACGCTGACGGACGAGCGCCGCACCAACGAGGACGGCAGCTTCGTCAACGAGACTTTCTACAGCGACCTCGGCCTTGTTGAGTTCGTGAAGTACCTCGATGGCAACCGCCAGAGCCTGATCGAGGATGTGATCTACATGGAAGGGGAGAAGCAAGGCATCCCGGTGGAGATCGCCATGGTCTACAACGACTCCTACAGCGAGAACCTCCACTCGTACGTCAACAACATCAACACGCACGAGGGCGGCACTCACTTGGCCGGTTTCCGCAGCGGCCTTACCCGCACACTGAAGAAGTACGCCGACGCCAGCGGTGCCACGCAGAAGCTGAAGTTCGAGATCGCGGGTGATGACTTCCGCGAAGGGCTTACCGCGGTGATCAGCGTGAAGGTCCAGGAGCCCCAGTTCGAGGGCCAGACCAAGACCAAGCTCGGCAACAACGAGGTGAGCGGCGCAGTGAACATCGCCGTTGGAGAGATGCTCGAGAACTACCTCGAGGAGCATCCACGCGACGCCAAGCAGATCGTAGACAAGGTGATCCTGGCCGCCACGGCACGTCACGCGGCCCGCAAGGCTCGTGAGCTGGTGCAGCGCAAAGGCGCCTTCAGTGGTGGTGGACTGCCCGGCAAGCTCGCTGACTGCCAGAGCAAGGACGCCAGCCACAGCGAACTGTTCCTGGTGGAAGGAGACTCGGCCGGTGGTACTGCCAAGCAGGGCCGTAACCGCGAGTTCCAGGCCATCCTTCCCCTACGAGGCAAGATCCTCAACGTGGAGAAGGCCATGCAGCACAAGATCCTCGACAACGAAGAGATCCGGAACATCTACACAGCGCTCGGTGTGCACATCGGTACCGAAGAGGACAGCAAGGCGCTCAACATGGAGAAGCTGCGCTACCACAAGATCGTGATCATGTGCGATGCCGACGTGGACGGCAGCCACATCCAGACACTGATCATGACCTTCTTTTTCCGCCATATGCAGCCGCTCATCGAGAACGGCTACCTCTACATCGCAACACCGCCGCTCTATCAAGTCAAGAAGGGCAAGGAACACGCATACTGCTGGACCGAAGCTGAGCGTGATGCCATCGTGGAGCGCATGAAGGGTGCGAACAAGGACGCCAGTGTCGGCATCCAACGGTACAAAGGTCTCGGTGAAATGAACGCCGAGCAGCTTCGCGAGACGACCATGGACCCCGAGAAGCGCACCTTCCTGCAAGTCAACGCGGACGACGAAACGGCCGCCGACGACATGCTCGTAACGCTGATGGGTGACGTGGTGAGTCTGCGCAAGGCATTCATCGAGAAACACGCCCT
>JADZGG010000217.1 GCA_020854015.1 Flavobacteriales bacterium | reverse complement strand
TACTCAGCACCGAACGCATTGCTCACGGATACAGTGTTACCCTATCCGGTGGGTGGAATGAGCTACGCGGAGTTCAGCGTGCCGGTGGATTTCTACGGAGAGGACATCCAGCTGAGCTTCTCCCATCGCATGGACTTGGACTCCGGCGAGGCCTTTGGCTGGATCGAGTACTTCGATACCGGCATTACGCAGAGCTGGATCAAGGTCGATCCATGGGAGGCCTGGTATTCCGGTTACATCGAGTGGAACGGTGAAGGCACCGATACGGACAGTGCGCTGGTCTTCATGGGCACGAACAACGGCTGGAGCAACGTACAGATCGAATGGCTATGCATCGCGGTGGTGCAAGGTCCGAACGAGCGTGCCAGCAATACGGACAGCATGCGCATCCGCTTCGCCTTCGAGGCGCTGGCCAACACCAACGGCCGCGATGGTTGGATGATCGATGACCTGGTGGTGACCAACAACGGCTGCATGGGTGGTGTGCATGAAGCGGCTCAAGCCGTGCTCACGACCGCACCCAACCCCACCAACGATCGGGTCACCATCGAACTCACCAACGCACCTACGGGCCCCATGACCTTGGAACTCTTCCGTGCGGATGGTGCCTTGGTGTTGCGTGAACGATTGAAGGGTGCGCGCCATACGCTTGATCTTGCAGCGCTTCCGGATGGCCCGTATGTGATCCGGGTCATTGGGGAACAAGGGCAGCTGGCGGAGCGGTTGGTGATCCAGCGCTAGCGCTTCCGCTTCGCTTTCTTCAGCAGCTTCTCCCGGGCGATCTCCTCATTGAGCGCGATCGCTTCCTGGATGAGTCGGCGCAAGGCGGCTTCGGGCAAAGGAGCGGGGGAAGGCGGTGGCAGGAAGTGCTGGATCTGGGCGTGCTCGGTGGGGGCGAAGAGGCCATCTGGGTCGACCATGTTCCTACCCTGCACGAAGCCCAGCACCAGGCCGGTCTTCTGCAGGCTCAGGTAGCACATCCACAGGCGGTGGCTGTAGAAGGGGGTGCGGTACTTCCATTCCTCGCGCATGACCGGGGAAGCTTCCATCAGTAGGTCCCGCAGGCGTTGGGCGGGCTGGCGCCATTGTTCCGGCAGCTCCTCGAACCAGCCCTCGATCGCCGCGCTCATGGGCCCTAAGGTAACCGTAGTCCCAACGGCTCGCCTGCCTTAGGACATACCTTTGCACTGCCGGAACCGAACATGCCGGACACTGCGAACCAACAACCCGTTAACTGAAGATGTATCCTCCCGAACTCGTCGCTCCGATGAAGTCCGACCTCACGATGGCCGGCTTCGAGGACCTGCATACCCCCGATCAAGTGGACAAGGCGCTGGCCAGTTCCGGCACGGTGCTGTGCGTGGTGAACAGCGTATGTGGCTGCGCCGCCGGTGCTGCTCGCCCTGGCGTGAAGTCATCCTTGACCGGGGACAAGAAGCCCACTAAGCTCGTCACTGTGTTCGCTGGCGTGGACACCGAGGCTGTGGCCCAGGCCCGCAAGCACTTTCTGCCCTACCCGCCCAGCAGCCCGAGCGTGGCGCTGTTCAAGGACGGCAAGCTCGTGCACTTCATCGAGCGCCACCACATTGAAGGCCGCACGGCTGAAATGATCTCCGAGCACCTCAAGAGCGCTTACGAGGAGTTCTGCTGAGCGCGACCACATTGCACGAAGAAGCCCCGCCTTTCGTGCGGGGCTTCTACTTTCCAGGAATCTCGGCTCAGGGCAGCTGCTGCAGGCGTGTGTTGGTGGGCACCGTGCCGCCAATGTTCTGTAGGATGATGTCCCGATCGTTGTCGCTGCCAGTGTACTTCACCACGCCGTCCAAGTTGGTGTCCTCCATGCGGTAGCCGGTGATGCTGTTCGTGGGCACCACGCCGCCGATGGCCTGCAGGATCGGGTCGCGGTCGTTGCTGGCACCTGTGTACAGGAGTTGCCCGTCGCGCACCACATTCCCGGACCAGAGGCATTGTGCCGTTCCAATGGTCTTTGTGGCTTGGTTGCCGAACAGGGGAACTGAACCATCCGTAAGGTCGTAGTTCCGTTCAGCAATGCTCACCCGCAAGGGTGCGGCGCTCATGATGCCGAGGTGGTTGCGATGGCGGATGGCGAGGTAATGATCGGCAACCGGTTCGCTGAAGCTGACGGGTGAAACACCATCCACAGCCACCACATCCCCATCTCGCTGGATCAACGCCGCACGCGAAGCGGAAACGATGGAAGGGTCAAACGCATCGCGAAGCTCCACCACCACCCAATCGACCACGGCGTTGGCACCGACCACGGCCAGCGTGGTGTTCGTGGTGGTCTCGCCCCCGCCTTCACCGACATGCACATAACCAAGAGCGGTGTATGGTTCGGTCAAGGGGATCAGCCCTTGAACGCGGAGGCTGTCGTGCATGAGGCCCGCGGTAGCATCGAAGGGCCCTTCGAGCATCGCTCGCACGCGCACGGATAGGCGTGGCCTGACGATGAAGAGACCGCCTGCATAATCGCTTATGATCACATTGCCACTGGCGAAGTAGGGGTAGTTGCCCCAGGCACCGTCGTAGGTAGCATTGTTGTTCGAAGGATAGTTGTCGAAATAGGCCGACTGGATCAGTGTTCCCGAAGCGACCCCTGCCGCATCCAGGATCCGCAGGCCGCTGGTGTAGTTCGCTTCGTACACGAGCCCGTTGTGCGTGTAGAGGTTGTGGTCAACACTGTTCACTGGTCCTGTATAAGCACCGACGTACACCGGTACCTCCAGGTCGCTAACATCGAAAATGCGCGTGCGCGGTCCATGGGCATAGAAGGTCTCATCCCCTTCATCGTTCATCAATAGGTAGCGATGGTCCTCGGTCAGCCAGCCTTGGTGGGCGATACGCGCTCCGGTATAGGTGATGGTGCTGATGCGGGTCATGTCGCTCTTGTCCGTGACGTTAACGATCGTGATCTTGTCCGGCGTTCCACTGTGGAAGTTGAAGCTGATCTCCTGGCCTACATGGTCCAGGTCGGGTCCAGCGTAGTGATACACGACGTTCTCGTGGATGTAGCCGTCCAGGGTGTAGGTTCCGGCAAGAACAGGAGCGAGCGGATCGCTTACATCAATGGCGTTCAGGCCACCGCTGTTCACGCCCGTACCCACGGCGTACACATACGGCGTGGCCTTATCCGCGAAGATGGTATGGCTATTCCCGAAGCCAGGGAAGTGGGCATCCTCAGTAAAAGTGACCGGGGGCGAGGCCACGTTCCGCAGGCGTGTCAGATCAAAGACCTGCAGCCCATGGACAGCGGTTTCGCTGCCCACATAGCACCAGTTCCCAGAAACATCCACATCACGCCACAGCGTATTGCTTCCAGTGATGTGACTCGGAAGATTCCCGATCCGGACCGGTGCGGTCGGGTTGGTGATATCGATGAAGGCCGTGCCGTTGCGCATGCCGATGATGGCATATTCCTTCCCGTTCAAAGGGTCGGTCCATCCCCAGAGGTCCGCGGTGTTCACCTGCCCACCGAGCATGGCGATGTCCATGTGCGACATCAGGTCCACGTTGCTGCATGGGTACGGCCCAGCCATTCCGTTCACACACAGGGTCTGGGCCCGGCTCAACACCGGTATCATGGTGATCACGCATATGATCCAACGCATTCGTCAGGGTAGCTGTTGCAAGCGTGTGTTCGTGGGTACCGTTCCGCCGATGTTCTGAAGGATCAGGTCGCGGTCGTTGTCACTTCCGGTGTATTTCACTACACCGTCCAGATTGGTGTCCTCCATGCGGTAGCCGGCGATGCTGTTCGTGGGCACCACACCGCCGACGGCCTGTAGGATGGGGTCACGGTCGTTTCCTGCCCCGGTGTACAGGAGTTGCCCATCGCGCGCCACGTTGCCCGTCCAGAGCGTCTGCACACCGCTGATGTCCTTGCGAGCATTGGTGCCGAAC
>JADZGG010000216.1 GCA_020854015.1 Flavobacteriales bacterium | reverse complement strand
TGGTTGGAAGTGAGCTCCATCAGCTGCTTCGAGACCTTCCAGAGCAACCGCCTGAAGCTGCGTTTCCGCGACGGCAAGCGCACGCGCCTGCCACACACGCTGAACGGCAGCGCCCTTGCCCTGGCCCGCATCGTGGCCGCCATCCTGGAGAACAACCAGACCCCCGAGGGCATCCACATCCCCGTGGCCTTGCGTCCTTACACAGGCTTCGATATGATCCGACCCTGATGCGTGGCGCACTTTTCGCTCTGATCACTGCGTTCCTCGGAATGTCCTTGCTCTTCTCCTGCAAGGGGAAGCCGCACGACCCCGCACACGTGACCGCAATCGACAGCATGCTGATCCAGGTCGACAGCCTTGAGCGCTTGTTGAACGCCATCGACGTTCCGGTGTACCTGCGCATGGATTCAACGTTCCGTACTCAGAAGGACCGCTTGGAGAACGTGATGAAGGACACGCTGAACCGTGCACAGGCCATGGCCGTGGGTAACTACTTCCGAGCGATGTCCGGTTCACTTGGTCGGGTGGGCAACATGTATGATGAGACCCTTCGCGAGCTGGCCGACGCCAGAAAGCAGCTCGTGAACCTCAAGCACGATATCGGTGGGGGCCTTCTTCCTGAAGGTCCCGAAGCCACCTATGTGCAACAGGAACAGCTCTTCCTCTCGAACCTCGCCCGCAAGACCAGCATCTTGCTCAACAGTGCCGGTACGGCCAAGCGGAACTGGGAAGAACACCACCTGCTCGTGGACTCACTGCTCACAGGACCGGTCCCCACCCCATGATCACCGCACGCGCCTTGAGGTCGTTGTCGACCGCCCTGTTCGGCGCGTGGATGGCCATTGCCGCACAGGCCCAGGGCGGCACAGATGAACAGCTCGCCGCACAATACTTCCAGCGTGGCGAATACGACAAGGCGGCGCTCTATTACGACAAGCTCTACCGCAGCCAGCCCAGCGAATACTATTATGAGCAGCTCTTCCGCTGCCAGGTGAGCTTGAAGGATTACGAAAGCGCGGAGAAGCTTGCGAAGGACCAATTGCGCAGACAGAACGGCGACCCGCGTTACATCGTGGACCTCGGCAGTGTGTACCGCGCACAAGGCGACGACGATAAGGCCATGCAACAGTTCCAGAAGGCGCTGAAGGGCTTGAAATACGATCAGTCGAGCGTGCGCAACCTGGCTAACGCTTTCTCCAAGTACAACGAGCTGGACCTTGCGCTGGAGGCCTATCAACGCGGGCAGAACGGACTGAAGGACGGCACCAACTTCCACTACGAGATCGCCACGATCTACGCCGCCAAGGGCGATGTGCCTGCGATGGTGAAGCAGTACATCGACCTGCTTGGCGCCAACGAGAGCTACATCCAGGCCGTGCAGAACGGGCTGGCGCGCTACATCGATTTCAGCGTTGTCGATAGCCGCAGCGAGACGCTGCGCACAGAGCTTCTACGACACATTCAGAAGGACCCGCAGAAGACCATCTACCAGGAACTGCTGATCTGGATGTACATCCAACAGAAGGACCTGACAAGCGCCTTGGTGCAGAGCAAGGCCATGGACAAGCGCTTCGGCGAGGGAGGCCAACGCGTGATGGAACTGGCCGAAGTGGCCGTGACCAACGAGGACTGGAGCACCGCCGTGAAGTGCTATCAGTACGTGGTGACGCTAGGCAGCGAAGGCCCCAACTACCTGCGCGCCCGCATCGGGGAAGTGAACACCTTGGACCGCCAGCTCACAGCACAGGCCGAGCCCGCGCGTGAGGAGCTGGTCACCTTGCAGCAGAAGTACGAGGTCACCATCAGCGAACTGGGGCGCAGCCGGGGCACCTTGGAACTCGTCCGCGGGTTGGCGCGGTTAAAGGCCTACTACCTCAACGACGCACCTGGGGCGATCACGCTCCTTGAAGAAGGCATCGCCACACCGGGCGCAGATCCCAAGTCACAGGCGGAGATGAAATTGGACCTCGGCGACATCCACGTGCTCAACGCCGACATCTGGGAGGCTTCGCTGCTCTACTCGCAGGTCGATCTCGACTTCAAGCAGGACATGCTTGGCCACGAAGCACGGTTGCGTAACGCCAAGGTCAGTTTCTACGCCGGCGACTTCCTGTGGGCCCAGGGACAGCTCGACGTGCTCAAGGCCAGCACTAGCAAGCTCATCGCCAACGACGCCATGGAGCTCAGCCTGCTGATCAGCGACAATCTCGGCGCGGACAGCAACAGTGTGCCGCTCAGCATGTACGCGCACGCCCAGCTCCTCAGCTTCCAGCACCGCTACGACGAGGCCCTCACCGAACTGGACAGCCTCACCCTCACCTACCCCATGCACAGCATCAGCGATGAGGTGTTCATGGAGCGATTCCGCATCGCCAATGCACGCCATCAGTTCGACAGCGCTGCCGTGTGGCTGGTGAAGATCACCGAGCAGTACCCGAACGACATCCTCATGGACAACGCGCTCATCGAGCTCGGGCGCCTGTACGACACGAAATTGAAGGATCCCGAGAAGGCGAAACAGTACTACGAGCGCCTGCTGTTCGAGCAGGGTGGCAGCATCTTCGTGCCCGAGGCCCGCGACCGCTTCCGCCGATTGCGCGGCGACATGGACGGACCGCAGACGCCTGAACAGAAGTTCCTCAACGGCGAGGCCCCATGATCATCTACAACGTCACCCTCAGCGTCGACGAGCCCGTTCACCAGGAATGGCTGGAGTGGATGAAGCAGGTACACATCCCCGACGTCATGGCCACGGGGCTTTTCCTGGACAGCCGCATCGTGCGTGTGCTCGGCGAGGAGGAAGGCGGTGTCACCTACGCCGTGCAATACACCTGCGCGGACATGGCCACCTACGAGCGCTACCGCGATGAACACGCACCGCGCCTGCAGGCCGAAACGCAGAAGCACTACGGCGGTCGCTTCGCCGCGTTCCGGACCTTGTTGGAAGTGCTGCATACGGCATGACCTTCGTCCGCCCCAAGAAGCACTTCGGCCAGCACTTCCTGAAGGAGGACAGCATTGCGCAACGCATTGGCGAAGCCCTCACACACCACGGCGGTTACCGCAACGTGATCGAGATCGGGCCGGGTACAGGGGCGCTCACCAAGCACCTGATGCATCGGGAGGACATCGACCTCACCTGCGTGGAATTGGATCCTGAAGCGGCGGCCCACTTGCGCGAAGTGCATCCCGATCTGCGCCTGATCGAAGGCGATGTGCTGCGCCTGGACCTTCGCACTCGTTTCGACGGGCCCTTCGCCATCATCGGCAACTTCCCGTACAACATCAGCACGCAGATCATCTTCCAGGTCCTGGAGCACCGCGACCGCTGTACCGAAGTGGTGGGCATGTTCCAAAAGGAAGTGTCCGACCGCATCCGTGCCTTGCCTGGCAACAAGGTCTACGGCATCACCAGCGTGGTCACGCAGGCCTGGTACACCATCGAGCAGATCATGGTCGTGGAGCCCGGGTCCTTCATTCCCCCGCCCAAGGTCCGCAGCGCCGTGATCCGTTTGAAGCGCAATACCGTTGAGCACCTAGGTTGCGACGAGAAGCGCTTCTTCCAGATGGTGAAGATGGCCTTCAACCAGCGCCGCAAGACCCTTTCCAACGCGCTGAAGGCCTTCCCCGGCCTGGAGAAAGGTGTTCCCATGCCCTATGCGAAGCAACGTGCCGAAGAGCTTTCCGTGGCCGACTTCGTGGCCTTGGTGAACGCGGCTTCCTGAGCGACGACGCGCCGACCATGGGCACATGCGCACATGCCCCCATGGGCACATGGCCAAAGGCCCTACTTTCGCGGCGTTAACGCCGGACCGAACACCACCCGGCACCCCATGGACGGTCGACCGCGATGGCATTCAAGCTCAGCAAGTTCAGCCTGGAACGCATCCAGGAGAACGTGGCGCAACGCCGCGGCGAGGCCCTGCTGTCCGAACTGAGCGACCTCCACCCGGCGGACATCGCGGAAGTGATCGACCAGCTCGAGCTGGAAGAGGCCCGCTATGTCTATGAGATGCTCGAGCCCGAGCTCGCGGCCGAAGTGCTCGTGGAGCTTCCCGAGGACCTCCGTGATTCGCTGCTTGAGAACTACACCGGCAAGGAGATCGCCGAAGAGCTGATCGAACAGCTCGATTCCGACGACGCGGCCGACGTGATCGCTGAGCTGCCCGAGGACCTCAAAGAGGAAGTGCTCGCCAACATCGAGGACGCGGAGCACCTCAGCGACATCACCGACCTGCTGACGTACGACGAGAACACCGCCGGCGGCATCATGGCCAAGGAGCTGGTGAAGGTGAACGTCGGCAGCAGGCTCCTCCACTGCGTCCGCGAACTGCGCGCGCACGCCGACGACATCGAGCATGTGTACGTGATCAACGTGGTGGACGACCACGACAAGTTCGTAGGCACCATTCCCTTGAAGGAGCTGGTGATCCGCAGCCTGCGCACACCGGTGAAGGACGTGTACGACCCCGACGCCATCACCGTCCGGGCCGACACCGACAAGGAAGAAGTGTCGCGCATGATGGAGAAGTACAACCTCACCGTACTTCCGGTCGTTGATGCGCGCGGTCGCCTGCTGGGTCGCATCACCATCGATGACGTGGTGGACGTGATCCGGGAGGAAGAGACCGAGGACGTGCAGCGCATGGCCGGTATGGAAGCGCTGGACTACTCCTACTCCAACAGCAGCTTGTGGGAGATGGTGAAGAAACGGGCAGGCTGGCTCATCGTGCTCTTCATCGGCGAGAGCTTCACCGCAACCGCCATGGGCTTCTTCGAAGGCCAGATCGAAAAGGCCGTGGTGCTCGCGCTCTTCATTCCGCTCATCATCAGCAGTGGCGGCAACACCGGTTCGCAGGCCAGCACGCTCATCATCCGCGCGCTCGCCTTGGGTGACGTGACCGTTTCCGAGTGGTGGCGCATCTTCAAGCGTGAGCTCAGCGTTGGCCTGATGCTTGGCGTGGCGCTCGGGATCTTCGGCTTCCTGCGCGTGGCCGCTTACAGCCAGTTCAGCACCGCCTATGGTCCGCACTGGGAGCTCATCGGCCTCGCCGTGGGCTTCTCCCTGCTCGGCGTGGTGGTCTGGGGCAACCTCATGGGCTCGCTTTTCCCTTTGCTGTTGAAACGCCTCGGATTGGATCCCGCCGTTTCTTCCGCGCCCTTCGTGGCCACCGTTGTGGACGTCACCGGCCTCTTGATCTACTTCACCATCGCTTCGCTCCTGCTCGTGGGCGTCATCCT
>JADZGG010000215.1 GCA_020854015.1 Flavobacteriales bacterium | reverse complement strand
TTCCGGCTGATGTTGGACGAGCACACACGCATCGAGAAGGATGGCGAATCCATCACCCTGCTTGGCGTTCAGAACTGGGGGAAACGCTTTCAACAGTACGGTGACCTGAAGAAGGCCATGGCCGGCAGTGACCCTTCATCGTACCGCATTCTGCTCAGCCACGACCCCACACATTGGGAGGAACAAGTGATAGGTACCGGCATCGACCTCACCCTGAGCGGACACACGCATGGCGCGCAGTTCGGCATCACCATCGCAGGGCAGACCTACAGCCCGGCACAGTGGGTCTACAAGCACTGGGCCGGTCACTATGAGAAGGATGAACAACACCTGTATGTGAACCGCGGATTCGGCTTCATTGGTTTCCCTGGCCGGGTCGGTATGCCTCCGGAGATAACGGTGATCGAGCTACGCAGAGCCTGATCTTGCACCTGGGCTATGGAACCGGACGAGAACTTGCCTGAGCTTCAAACAGAACGGAACCCAAAGTGGTTCTGGCTTTGTTTTCTAGTGTTCACTGCGTTGAACATCTTCCTCGCATTGAACAAGCACAGTCACGGAGGCAGGAATACCTACCATGATGAGCTCTGGGCCGATAGAGCCGGGTACTTCATCTATCTGCCAGCTACGTTCCAAATAGGATTCGATGCCACACTATACCCCCAGCAACTGGACTCGCTTACAGGCCTTGGATTCCGCATGGTCGGTTCACAAGTACGAACGAAGTATACCTGTGGTGTTGCCATCGCTCAAGCCCCCATCTATGTAGGCGTCCACTTATTCAACAAATTCATGAAGGTTCCTTCTGAACCGTTTGGCGATCTGGATCGCCTTGTCGTGGATGTGGCTGCCCCGATCGCCCTGTCGCTCGGAATGTTCTTTCTATTCAGTTTGCTTTCTAGCGCTTATGGTGTTGCGTTTACGCTTCGTTCATTGATTGGTCTTTATACCACGACCGGGCTGTTCTATTATACCGTTGGCGACCCGGGCATGTCGCACGTGTATTCGTTCATGCTCTTTAGCCTCCTCCTCCTTCTACTGAAGCGCACTTCTGGTGGGAGACATTCGCGATGGCGTCTCATCGGCATCGGGCTAACGGTAGGATGGATCTTGCTTATCCGTCCCACTAATCTGGTGTTCATCTGTGTAGCTCCCTTCATTCTTCCCGGGGAAGGAATCAGCCTAAGATCCAGATGGGGGTCTCTGATCAGTTTTCCATCTTTCTTGACCATTGTGACCTGCGCCATATTGGTCTGGACACCACAGTTATTCTATTGGAATGAGGCTTTCGGCGAGTGGTTCATTTGGAGCTATGCGGGCGAAGGTTTTTCCAATTGGTCCTCCCCCTCCCTCGGTCATTTTTGGTTCTCAACGAATAACGGCGCATTCACATACGCGCCTGTCCTGTTCCTCATTCTATGGGGTTTAACCCTACAATGGCGCAGTGGACAGCGCCTTGCTGCAGGTGTATCCATTTCAACCTTCCTATTGATATCCTATTTCGGCGCATCCTGGTGGGTCTGGCACTTCGGATGTGGGTTCGGTAGCCGCACCCTCGTGGAATACAGTGCCATGTTCTGCCTGCCGATGATGACTTGGCTAAGATGGAGCGAAGCCCGTTGGGGGACCGTGCTCACCTGGAGCCTGCTTGGCTTGTTCGCGCTAGTTGAGCTGAAACTGGTATACAGCTTTGGTGATTGCTGGTTCGCCGGAGACTGGAACTGGTCAGCATTTCTGGAGATGCTGCTTGGGCCAACGAAGTAGTCTCACGAGATAACGGTGATCGAACTTCGAAAGGCATAGGGCTCTAGCCCGGAAACACCCCCACCGCCTGCTGCACTGCCCGATCGAGCAGATCGATGTTCAAACCTGTCGGTATGCCTTGGGCTTCGAGGTGACCCACGAACAGTTCGGTCTGTAGGTTACCAACGAGCTCATCTTCGGCCATAGGGCAACCACCGTAGCCTTTGATGGCACCATCGAACCGGCGACAACCTGCATCCCATGCGGCTTGGGTCTTGACGATCCAGTTATCGGGACTGCAATGCAGGTGTGCCCCGAACTCCACCTCGGGCAGGGCCGGTATCAAGGTGCTGAACATGGAACGGATGTCGTCAGGACGGGCCACGCCGACCGTATCGCTCAGCGCGACGATGCGGACGCCCAATTCCTTCACCAGTCGTTCGGTCCAATGCAAGGCCACCTCCGCGTTCCACGGATCGCCATAGGGATTACCGAAGGCCATGCTGATGTACACGACCAGCTCCTTGCCATGGACCTGGGCCAGTTCCGCGATGTGCGCAGTGCGTTTCCAGGAACCTTCGATGCTCGTGTTGGTGTTGCGCTGCTGAAAGGTCTCGCTGATGCTGAAGGGATAGCCGAGGTAGGTGACGACCTCCTGCTTCACGGCTTCCTCCGCGCCACGCTCGTTGGCCACGATCACCAGCAACTTGCTGCGCGATCCTGTGCGGTCGACACGTGACAATACTTCGGCCGTGTCAGCCAGCTGTGGAATGGCCTTGGGGCTCACGAAACTACCGATGTCGATGGTGTCGAAGCCCACCTGCAACAGCGTGTTGAGGTAGGCCACCTTCACATCGGTGGGAATGAAGGGACGGATGCCCTGCATCGCATCACGTGGACACTCGATCAGCTTCACCCTTTCCATCGTGCATAGGCTTCGTTGATGCGTTTCACCAAGGCAGGGCCTTCGTAGATCAATCCCGTGTAGACCTGGACAAGGTCGGCTCCCGCCTCGATCTTCTCCATCGCGGCAGCAGCACTGTCAATGCCACCAACCCCGATGATCACGATGGGGCGGGGCATCCGATCGCGCAGGTAGCGCACCACATTGGTGCTTCGATCGCGCATCGGGGCACCGCTCAGCCCGCCAGCGCCCATGGCCACCACCTCGACGGCAGGGGTCTCCAGGTCATCTCGGGAAATGGTGGTGTTGGTCGCGATCACACCGGCAATGCCGCTCTCCTTCACCACGCTGATCACATCATCGAGTTGTACGTTGGTGAGGTCGGGCGCGATCTTCAGAAGGATGGGCCTCCGCTGTCCGTTCAGCTCGGCATGCTTCGCATTGAGCTCCATCAGGCGGGTCAGGATGGCCAGCAAGGGCGCCTTGTCCTGCAACTCGCGAAGCCCCGGTGTATTGGGACTGCTGACGTTCACCACGAAGTAGTCGACGACGGCATGCAGCGCATCAAAACACTTTACATAGTCTTCGATGGCGCGCTCATTCGGCGTTGCCTTGTTCTTGCCGATATTGCCTCCGATCAGGATACCTGGCTGGCGTTGCTTCAAACGCTCCACCGCATCGAACACGCCACCGTTGTTGAAGCCCATGCGGTTGATCAGCGCGCGGTCAGCGGGCAGGCGGAACAAGCGGGGCTTGTCGTTGCCAGGTTGTGCCAGTGGAGTGAGCGTGCCCACCTCAATGAAGCCGAAGCCCAGATCGGAAAGGGCGTTCACATGCTTGGCATCCTTGTCCATGCCGGCCGCAAGCCCCACGGGGGACGGGAACAACAGACCCATCACTTTCACAGCCGCGTTCGCCGGAGGATGTGCGCCACCGACAAGCTTCAGCGCACCGGGCAGTTTCGCCGCGAACTCGAGCAGGTTGAAGGTGATGCGGTGAGCCCGTTCGGGATCGTAGCGGAAAAGGAGCGGACGCAGAAGCTTGTACATCGGTCGGCAAAGGTAGCCGCCGCTCATTCCAGCGTCATCCGCAACCCGAGGAATCCCCGGACGCCCTGCAATGGTGCGTACATGTAGGCGGTATCGAAGGTGTATCCGTTCGGGTTCGTGACCGTGTCGCCAGCCGTGCGATCGAAAGGATCGAACGGGCGCATGAGCGGGTCCTGGGGCACGAAGTCCAGCAGGTTCTTCACCCCGCCATAGATCTCGAAGCGATCGCTGAAGCGATGGCGCACCTGGACGTTGAGCAAGGCGTACCATGGGGAAGTGGAAGGCCGGTAATCATTGGGCTGCACCGGCAGGCGCATGGGCCCGTACCACTGGCCGGTCAGGTCAATGGTGATGTGGTGCGGCAGGTCCTTGCTCAGGGCGAAGGTGCCCTGCCAGTCCGGCGCGAAGAGCTGTTCGTTAGTGACACCGCCCTCCACGGTGTGCACGTCCATCCACGTGGCCCCAGCGATGGCCTTCAAGCCATTCCCCATCCGCGCCTCCAGGTTCAGGCTCACCCCTTGGGCAATGCCGTGGCCATTGAGGTTGCTGTACAGGATGAGGTCCGGGTCGTTGGTGTAGTCCGGCAAAATGCGGTTGCTGAAGCGCGTGTGGAAGAGCGACGCGTCGATGGCGAAGAACTGCTTCTCTCCAGGCCATTTTCGCACCACGTTCAGTGTTCCGTTCCACGAGCGTTCCGGCCGCAGGTCCTCGGTGACCACCACGGTGCGGGCACCGGTGAGCGCGGCATGTTCTTCCGTGA
Source organism: Flavobacteriales bacterium (assembly GCA_020854015.1). Lineage (GTDB taxonomy): Bacteria > Bacteroidota > Bacteroidia > Flavobacteriales_F > PHOS-HE28 > PHOS-HE28. The sequence goes on along the minus strand of JADZGG010000215.1, from coordinate 5,097 downwards.
ACAGGTTGACCACGCGGTAGCCGGTGCCGAAGTGCGCACGGAAGGTGAAGCGTCCGTTGGGCTGGTACTTGAAGGCCGCACGAGGGGAATGCACCGCCCCGTGATCGCTGTCGTGATCGAAGCGATAGCCCAACAGGAAGGTGTGCCGGTCCGTCACCGACCATTCATCCTGCAGGAAGAGCCCGGGCAGGGGCTTACGTTGGGCGCGGTTCTGCACGAAGGGCGCTTCGCCTACGGCCGTGGCGGGAGTGTTGTCGTCGTAGAAGGTGCTGCGATAAGCCACCCCCAACAAGCCCTCATGCCGGGCCTGCCAGCGGTGGCTCCAGTACACCTGGCCGAAGAAAACGCGCTGCACCGCATCGAAGGGCGTGGTGCCGTACCAACTGTCCTGTGCATGGCTGTTCCACGAGACCTGCGCCATCACCTTCTCCGCCATGGGCAACTGGTACTGGCCGATCAGCTCCCAGCGCCGTGTGGCTATGGATTCGCCGTAAAGACCGTCTCCGCCAGCAAAGGCTGGTGTCCAGTCCATTTCGCCGCCCCAGCGATCCTCGTGCACGTAGCGTGCGGCCAGGCTGGCAGTGCGGCGGTGCGGGCGCTGCAGCGCTATCTTCTCGAAGATCGACACACGCTTCTGCAGGGTCACATCGGTGAATCCATCGTCGTTGGCATCGCGCGGGGCATCGTACAGGAAACCGTTGATACCGGTGAGGCTGCTGATGCGTTCGTTCCGCAGGGTGACGCCCACATCGGCCAGGTGCTCCTGCCAGGTGGTGCCCATCACATCGGCGCTGATGCGTGGTGCCAGCAAGGGGTCCTTGGTGATCACGTTGATGATGCCGCCCATGGCCTCACTGCCGTATAGCGCGGAACCCGGTCCCTTCACCACCTCCACGCGCTCGATGAGGCTGGTGGGAATGCCGCTGAGCCCGTACACCGTGCCCAAGCCGCTCACGATGGGCATGCCGTCGATCAGCACCAGCGTGTACGGCCCCTCCATGCCGTTGATGTGGATGTCGCCAGTGTTGCACACACTGCAGTTAAGCTGCGGCCGCACGCCGTTCACCATGCCCACGGCCTCCAACAAGGCGGACCCTGGGTTCTTGCGGAACAGCGCCGGGGTGATCACCTCCACGGGCACAGGGCTCTTGTCCCGGCTCACCGGCGCCAGGGTACCCGTCACCACCAGGTCCGCCAGCTCGGCATCGGTCGGTGTCACGCGGATGGTGCCGAGGTCCACGGTATCACCAACGGAGCACTTGGCCCGACCGGTCCAGTCCTTCAGCCCCACCGCCTTCACCGTGATGACCCGCTCACCGCCCGAGGATGTCAGTGCGAAAAAGGCCCCAGCCTCATTGGTGGCCCCGTGCCAGGCCCCCATGGACACCGAGGCGAATGGCAGTGGGCCGTCGGCATCCACCACACGGCCATGCACGACGCATTGCTGCGCGAAGGCTTGCGCCCCCCAGAGGGTTGATAAAAGGAACAGCGCGGTGCGGAACACGGGGCAAAACTAGATCGATCTTTAGTCTTGTCTAAACATCGAACCTATATTTGCCGCAACATCCCATGTTGACCCGAAGCGAAGAGGATCACATCAAGGCCATCCATGGTCTTCAACAGGTCGGCACCAGCGCCTTCACGAAGGACATTGCCGAACGCCTGCATACCAAAGCCAGCAGTGTGACCGACATGCTGAAGAAGCTGGCAGAGAAGGGACTGGTCAAGCATGCCCCTTACTATGGCGCCACGCTCACCCCCAAAGGCCGCAGGCAGGCCTTGATGCTTGTTCGCAAGCATCGGTTATGGGAGACCTTTCTGGTGCAGCGCCTCGGATTCGGTTGGGACGAGGTGCACGAGGTGGCCGAACAACTGGAGCATGTGGGCAGTGAGAAGCTCGTGGAGCGGCTGGACGAATACTTGGGGCGACCGGCCTTCGACCCGCACGGTGACCCCATACCCGATGCACAGGGGCGATTCCCCGAGCGCCTCACCCTGCCCTTGGTGGACTGCGCAGTGGGCGAGCGCATCCGTCTGGTAGCAGTGAAGGACCCGAGCGATAGCTTGCTGCACCTGCTGAATGAAAAGGGCATCGGTATCGGGTTGGAAGCGGAGGTGCGCGCGCGACAGGATTTCGATGGCAGCGTGGAGCTGCGCACCAAGCAAGGGCCGGTGCATGTTGTGAGCGGACGAGTTGCTGAACACCTTTTGATGGAACGGCGATGAAGGAAGGCAAGGATCGTTCCCTCAGCGAAGTGCACAGCAGCGTGAGCATTCCGCAAGGGCGTGGTACCTGGCGGCGTGTGTTCGCATTCCTTGGCCCGGCCTACCTGGTGAGCGTGGGCTACATGGACCCTGGCAATTGGGCCACGGACATTGCGGGCGGCAGTGCCTTCGGCTACCAGCTGATCTGGGTGCTGCTGATGAGCAACCTGATGGCCCTGCTGCTGCAAAGCCTCAGTGCACGTCTAGGCATCGTGCGCGGTCTGGACCTGGCTCAGGCCTCACGCCACACCTACCCTCCTATCGTCAACATTCCACTTTATATGCTGGCGGAGATCGCCATTGCGGCTTGTGACCTGGCCGAGGTTATCGGTATGGCCATCGGCCTCAACCTGCTGTTCGAACTTCCCTTGCTGTATGGCGTGCTCATCACATCGTTGGACACCCTGTTGATCCTCTTCCTGATGCACCGTGGCATGCGCGTCATGGAGGTCTTCATCATCTCCATGGTCTCGCTCATCGGCCTGTCGTTCCTGATGGAGATGTTCATCGTTCAACCGGAAGCCACGTCGGTCCTGAAGGGAATGATCCCGTCGGTGCTCACTGACAATGCCTTGTACATCGCCATCGGCATCATCGGCGCCACCGTTATGCCGCATAACCTGTACCTGCACAGTTCATTGGTGCAGACGCGCCGGTTCGAACGAAGCTCCGAAGGCAAGCGCGAAGCCGTCCGCTTCAATTTCATCGATACCGCGGTGGCTCTGAACGTCGCCTTCCTGGTGAACGCGGCTATTCTCATACTGGCCGCTGCCGCATTCCACACGCACGGGCATTTCGAAGTGGCCGAGATCGACCAAGCCCACGTGCTTCTGGGCGACCTCTTCGGCACGCTGGCCCCTGCGCTCTTCGCCATCGCTCTCATCGGCTCAGGGCAGAGCTCCACCATCACAGGCACGTTGGCCGGACAGATCGTGATGGAAGGCTACCTGGACCTTCGAATCCGGCCCTGGCTGCGTCGCCTGCTCACACGCCTCATCGCCATCGTACCCGCCGTGGCCTGCATCCTTTTCTTCGGCGAGGATTCCCTCGGTGAACTGCTCGTTCTGAGCCAGGTGGTGCTCAGCCTGCAGCTCGGGTTCGCTGTGATCCCCTTGATCCACTTCTGCTCCGACCGCGAACAGATGGGCGAGTTCACCATCAAGCTCTGGGTGCAGGTGCTGTCCTGGCTCACCGCGCTCATCATCGTGGTGCTCAACGCACGGTTGGTGATCCAGGAGATCGGCTCATGGATCGACATCGGTGGCGTTGCCGCGTTCTGGGTGAAGGTGTTGGTGGTACCTGTGGTCTGCGGAGCCTTCGCCTTGCTGCTCTACATCGCCATCAAGCCCTTCTTCAAACGTTCGCGCCCGGCACGCGGGCATTTGGATGCCGTAGCGCCCAGCCTACAGTTGGCCGACCCTGGTCGTCCGCGCCGCATCTGCATCACGGTGGATTTCAGCACGCACGACCAACGCACGGTTGCCGCAGCCTTGGGCCAGGGCGGCAAAGAGGCCACCTATGTGCTCATCCACATCACCGAATCGGCCGTAGCTCGCTACATCGGCCCTCAAGCGGACGACCGCGAAGCCATTGATGATGCCGCCAACCTGCAGATCTATCTGGATCAACTTGCATCCGGCGGGTACACTGCCAAGGTCCGCAGCGGAACAGGCGAAGTGATCGGTGGCATCGTGGGCATCGTGGAAGCGGAAGGTGCCGACCTGCTGGTGATGGGCGCCCATGGCCACCGCGGCATCAAGGACTTGCTGCTCGGCTCCACATTGGACGCGGTGCGCCACCGGGTGAAAGTGCCCGTGCTGATCGTCTCGGTAGGATAGATCGTGCCGGGTAGCCGCTTGATCGCCCATCTTGCATGCGCGATGGTCTATAGGCTCATCAAAGCCGTGGTGCGGATCACCACCTCCGTGTTCTTCAAGCGGATCGTGGTGAGCGGCGAACGCGACCTGCCTGCGGCGGGTCCCTTGATCATTGTGGCCAACCACCCGAACACCTTGATGGATCCGTTACTGGTGGCCTCGTTGGCGGAACAGCGCATAGGATTCGTGGCCAACGCCGGTCTCTTCACCAACCGCCTGCTGCGCCCCTTCCTCCGCTACTTCCACGCCATTCCCATCTATAGGAAAAAGGACGTGGCCCCCGGAGAGAAGCGGGACAATGCGGCGGCTTTTTCGAGATGCCACGCCTATCTCGAACAAGGTGGCACCTTCCTCATCTTCCCCGAAGGCAGCAGCCTGTATGAGCTCAACCTGCGGGAGATCAAGACGGGCACCGCGCGCATTGCACTGAGCTACGAAGCGGCCCGGGACTTCGCAGGCGGTCTGCGCATCATCCCCGTGGCATTGGATTATTCGGATGCGATCCAGTTCCGCAGCATGGTCGCCATCACCGTGGAACCACCGATCGAAGTGGCTGCTTATCAGGCGGCGTTCCTGCACGATGAGGAAAAAGCCGTGGACCTATTGACCGCTGACATCCGGTTCGCGCTGGCGAAGAACGTGCCTTGGACCACTGGCAAGGACCAGGAGGACCTGTTGATCAAGGCCCATGCCTTCTACACGGCCTACGCTGCACCCGATGCCGACCTGCACACCGACCCCAAACGCTCGCTGGAGCTCAGGAAGCAACTGGCCGAGGCCCTGCAGCACATCCGCGGAAAGCAGCCCCAGCTCTACACGGAGACAGCTGCGAAACTGCTTTCGTTCTTCGACGCGCTGGACCACGACCACCTGACACCCGGCTTCTACACCGAGACCTTCCTTCAGAAGAACAAGGCGCTGGTGTGCACGGGCTACTTGCTGGAGTTCTTGATCC
>JADZGG010000214.1 GCA_020854015.1 Flavobacteriales bacterium | reverse complement strand
GATGCTCTCGTGCACCAGCATCCGCGACGGACACGTACAGATCTCGCCCTGGTTCAACGCGAACATCACGGCGCCCTCAATGGCCTTGTCGAAGAACTCATCGTCCGCGTCCATCACCGAGGGGAAGAAGATGTTCGGGCTCTTGCCGCCCAGCTCCATCGTCACCGGGATCAGGTTCTCGCTGGCGTACTGCATGATGAGGCGGCCGGTCGTGGTCTCACCCGTGAAGGCCACTTTGGCGATGCGGGGGCTCTGTGCCAAAGCTTTACCCGCTTCAGGTCCGAAGCCGTTCACTACGTTGAGCACACCGGGTGGCAGCATGTGGCCGATCAGTTCCATCAGGCACAGGATGCTGGTGGGTGTCTGTTCGGCGGGCTTCACCACCACGCAGCAACCGGCGGCGAGCGCTGGCGCTATCTTCCAGGTGGCCATCAGCAAGGGGAAGTTCCAGGGGATGATCTGCCCCACCACGCCGATGGGTTCGTGCAGGCAGATGCTGACGGTATTGGGGTCGTGTTCGCTGATCGAACCTTCCTCGGCACGGATCACCCCCGCGAAGTAGCGGAAGTGGTCGATCACCAAGGGCAGGTCGGCGTTGATGGTCTCGCGGATCGGTTTGCCGTTGTCGATGGTCTCGATGGTGGCCAGGTACTTCAGGTTGTCCTCGATCACCTGCGCGATGCGCACCAGGATGTTGCTGCGTTCCGTTGGCGTGCTTCGGCTCCACGTAGCGAAAGCCGTGTGCGCTGCGTCCAAGGCCAGATCCACATCCTCCTTCTTGGAACGGGCCACTTGCGTGAAGACCTGTCCATTGATCGGGCTGATGTTGTCGAAGTACTCGCCACCGACCGGAGCGGTCCAGTTACCACCGATGTAGTTCTCGTACTTCGGCTTGAAGGTGATGTCCGTGCCAGGAAAGGTCGCGGACCTCGTTGCTGTTGCAGTTGCCATGGTTGCTCAGGGTTTATGGATGCCAAGGTTCGGGCCGCTCGTAAGGGATGGCCTTCACGCCTGTCCCAACGATCAGCACGATCGTCCCAGATGCCTCGCCAGCATGCTACGGTCTCATGGGTGTGCTACCTTGGTGCAAGTGAAGTCGCAACGTCCATATGACCACTTCCTTCGCCCGGTCGCGCTGGCCCCGGAAAAGGCGGTGACCACGGCCATCGAGTTCCGCCGCGCCTTCTCGCTTGACCGTTGTGAGTTGAACGTGTACGAGACGCGCCAGGCCACCAACGGTGTCCACCTAACCTTCGACGGCTTCACGATCACCAGCATGTTGCGGGGCAAGAAGGTGCTGCACGTGGGTGATGAGCAACACCTGCTCGACTACGTACCTGGCCAGACCATGCTGGTGCCCAGCAACGGCAGCATGGACATCGACTTCCCTGATGCCACACCGTGGAAGCCGACACAATGCACGGCCCTGGTGATCGACCAAGCGCATTTCACCCGGCAGCTGGACTACTTGAACGAGCAGCGGCCCATGCCCGACGGACAGCCGTGGACCATCGACCCGGCGCGTCCCTTCCTGCAGAACGACGAAGAGCTGGCGCGCCTCAGTGACCGCATGGTGCGTGTGCTCAGCGGAACGGATCCGCTGAAGGATATCCTGGCCGACCTGCTGTTGAAGGAGATCGCGCTGGCCATCATCCGCCTGCAGAACCGCGCCGATGTGTTCCACAACGGAGCCGATGCTCCGTGGAACCTGCGTTTCAAGGCCGTGGTCGAGCACATCCGCCGCAACCTCACCGAGCCCATCGCGGTGCAGCGCCTCTGTGAACTGGCCGGCATGAGCCGCAGCGCTTTCTACCGCGCCTTCACCGATCAGTTCGGTATGGGGCCCAACCAGCTCGTGTTGCACGAGCGCATCAACCACGCCAAGCAGCTATTGCGCCTGCCCGATGTGCCCGTGAAGGAGGTCTGCTACGCCAGCGGCTTCAGCGACCCCAACTATTTCGCCCGCCTCTTCAAGAAAATGGAAGGGGTGACGCCGGGGCAGTTCCGACAGGGGAACGCGTAGGCAGCGACCAAAGCTGGGCTGGCGTCTTCAGGTCGTACATACCTTCAAGGCATGCTGCGAGCACTACGCTTCCTTCTCAGCGCTTCCATCCTGTTCACCTTCAGCGCGCACGCACAGACCTGGTGCCCACCGGGAGCGACGTGGACCTATGGGACCGACATGTTCGGACTGTATGGATACCAGCAGTACAGCTATGTGGGCGATACCGTGCTCGGTGGGCTCACAGGCCAGCGTATCACGGGGCAAGGCGCCATGTCCTATTTCGGTCAGTCGCAGGTCGACTACTGGAGCGACACCATCGGTTTCGTCACAGCGGTGGATGGTGATGTGATCGTGATCTGGTCCGTGGATGAGCAGGACTGGGACACCTTGTTCTGGTTGGGAGCGTTGCCCGGTGATGGTTGGCTGCGCCGGAACGGCCCTTACGGCGCTTGCGATCCGCGTGATTCCATCGTGGTCATCGATACGAGCACGGTCGTAGTGGACGGTCTGGTATTGCGCCAGTGGGAAGCGGAGCAACGCTGGGACGGAGGAAGCATGGGAAGCATCTCCTTCACGGAACGGATCGGTTGGGACTGGAGCTTCGAACCCTACCCTGCATGCTTGATCATCGATGGTCCCTCTGGCATGCGTTGCTACAGCGACCAGGACATCAGCGTGTCATTCACCAACTTCGGTTGCGAGAGCTTGGTAGGGTTGGGAGAGATCGGCTTGGGATCAAGGTTCTCCGCATTCCCCAACCCGGGCACCGACCAGTTCACCCTTCAGCTACCACAGGGCAAGCACATGGTCGAGGTCTTTGACGCCACTGGCCGAAGGGTCTTGATCACCCAGGTTGAAGGGGGGAACGCTCGGATGGAGACCGGTTCATTCCCGGTCGGACTCTATTTCGTTCGGGTCGACGCATCAGGCGCCTTGGTGCGCTGGGCGAAAGAGTGATCGTTTTCGTCGACGAGGGCCTGATCGTGTCGGACGAGGCCCTCATTTGGTGCGACGAACTTGACAAGCGTTGGTGTTTTGGTCGAGTTTTGAAGTACCGACCGAACACCGACCATGATCACACGGGTACCTCCCATCCGAGTGTGGCGTACGTTCTTACTGTTGCTGTGCTTCGCGCAAGCGAACGCAGGGAACGCCCAGAAGACGCCCGAGCTCGACTATGCCTTGCATTTCAGCGCAGGCATCACGGTACCCCAGGAGAAATTCCTCCGAGAGGGACTTGTGAACCAGGACCCCGACGCGGAACTCTGGATCGATCGACCTACGAACAGTGCTTTGCTCCGCATCCATGGACCGCTGGACCGTGAGGCGTTGCAGGTCCATGTCTCAACGAGCGGCCTCGCGATCAGCTCATGCCAGCAGATCCTCACCGCCCAGCCCGATGTGCTGATCGGAGCGGGTGAAGCGAAGGGTTTAGAGCCACAGGACCAAACACCCGAGTGATCCATGGCCGAACTCCTGCGCGCGTTCCACGCCGCCCATTTGCTTTCATCCCTGTGCTTGTTCGTCGGTTTCGGCGTGCAGCAAGTGGCGGTCGCCCAACCGGCGAATGACAACCCTTGCGGTGCCATCGTACTTACTCCGAACGTGAGCTGCGTGAACACGATCGGCACCAACGTCGCTGCTACTGCCACCTCCACTACTGGCCTCCCCGGTCCGGGCTGCGCGAACTACTCCGGAGGCGATGTCTGGTACAGGGTCACCGTTCCAGCATCCGGTCAAGTGACCGTGACGACGAGCACGGTCGGTGGAAGTGCGTTGACCGATAGTGGCATGGGATTCTACACAGCGGCCACGTGCGCAGGTCCGTTCACCTTGGTCAGCTGCAACAACGACATCATCCCGGTTTTCAACCAGATGTCGACGCTGACCTATGTGGGCGCGGTAGGGACCGTGCTGTATGTGCGGGTCTGGGAACGGGGGAACAACGCCTTCGGATCCTTCAACATCTGCGCCACAGCGCCATTGCCTCCACCCACGAACGACAACGCTTGTGGAGCGACCTCGCTATCGATCGGTGCGGCTTGTACGTTCACCACCTACACCAATGTGGGCACCACCAACAGTACCACGACCGTAGCGCCCACGTGCGGCAGTTTCGGAACCGGCTCGTTGGATGTCTGGTTCAGCTTCGTAGCACCCGCTACGGGCATCGCCATCATTGAAACGCAGGCCGGCACGATGACGGACGCGGCCATGGCCCTTTACTACGATGATCCACCGCTGAACTGCAACGGGCCGTTCACGCTGGTGGAATGCGATGATGACCTCGGACCCGGGTTGATGCCCTTCATCTCCTTTACCAACCTGGTACCCGGGGGAACCTACTACATACGTGTATGGGGCTACGGCACGGCCACGGGAACCTTCGGGCTCTGTGTGCATGCACCGACCACCATGCCTACCGGGCAGTGTGTGTACATGTTGCAGTTGTATGATGCGTTCGGGGATGGTTGGGGAAGTTCGTCCGTTGGTATCAGCATCAATGGCGGTCCTCCGACGAACTACTCGGTGAACGGTTCCTACAACATCGCGCTCATCGGCCTCAACATCGGCCAGGTACTGATCGTGAGCTATACGGCCAGCGGTCCGAACCAAGGGCAGAACAATTACAAGCTCGGGTACTATCCGGGTGGCACGACCATCTTCAGTTCCGGTACTCCACCTGCTGGCGGTACCGTGTTCACACAGGTGATCACCTGTCAACCTCCGCCACCGTCACAAAGCGATTGCTTGGGTGGTTCCACGGTCTGCAATGCGCAGAGCTTCAACAACAACGCCAACAGTACGGGCAACGTGGTGGATCTTTCCGCTGCCAACCGTGGTTGCCTCGCATCCGGAGAACGACAGGGCACGTGGTACTATTTCTCGCCTTCCAGCAACGGCACCATCGGCTTCACCATCGCTCCGGTCGTGGCCACGGACTATGACTTCGCTGTCTGGGGCCCCATGGCAGCGGTCGCATGTCCTCCATCAGGGCCACCGCTTCGTTGCTCATACGCAGCGCCTACGGGCAACACCGGATGCGGAAATGGTGCCACCGACCTTTCGGAAGGAGCTGGTGGTGATCGCTGGGTCAGCACCTTCAACGTGCTGTCCGGACAGGTCTACATCCTATACGTGGACAACTTCAGCACCAGCGGACAGTCCTTTGGCTTGTCGTGGCAACTGAGCAACGGCGCATCCTTGGATTGCACCGTATTGCCCATTGAACTGCACGCCTTCGCTGCACGTGACATCGGCGCTTCAGTGGAACTGACCTGGACCACGGCCACCGAGAAGGATAACGACCGGTTCGAAGTGGAGCGCTCTTCTGATGCAGTGAACTTCACGGCCATCGGTGTGGTACCCGGTGCCGGTAACGCTACGGAGAACACCGACTATCGCTTCGTTGACGCAACGCCCTTGCCCGGTCTGAACTACTACCGCTTGCGCCAAGTGGATACGGATGGACATCACGAACATTCGGCGATCCTCTCCGTCCACTTTGAAGGAGTGATGACGGAAGTGGTGGTCTATCCCAATCCCGGAAAGGAGCAGCTGAACATCGTGCTGACGCGGACGGATCGATCCAGTTACCTGCTAGTGGATGCCACTGGTCGCTGTGTGATGCACGGAGCGCTCGCCTCGGGGATGACCACCTTGAACACGAGCGAACTTCCGGCAGGGCTCCACGTTGTGCGTGTGTTGGATACCCAGGGAGCGGTGCTGCACCAACAGGTCTGGGTGAAGGAATAGACAAGCATCGATTCACGAGCAGTAAGAGCCGCGTTTTCAAGGGCGTGTTGGGCCCTTGTGACCTGTCCCTTGTCTTGACACTTTACGCGGTCAATGGCTCGGTGCGCGGATACCGCACATGACCGTACTGCTTCATGTACAGGTCGTAAATGATGCCATCGGCAAGACCTACCTTGGGTACGAAGATCTCGTCGATCTCCGCATCGGCCATCACGCGAAGGAAGATGTCCGCAGCTGGGATGATCACGTCCGCACGATCCGGGCGCAGGCGTAGCAACTTGATCCGGTCCTCGAAGCTGTAGCCGTTGATGCGGTCGCGTTGCCGTTGGATATCGCTCCGCGTGAGCGGTTCACCGAACAGGTTGCCGTTCTCCTTGAATATCCGGTTGATGTTGCCACCGGTACCGATGGCCATCAGCTGTCCGTGCTCCTTGCGCAGGTCCTCCAGAAAAGCGCGGATGTCCGTCCATACCTCGGGGTTCACCTTGTCCTTCAGCATCCGCACGGTGCCGACTTTGAAGCTGGCGCTCTTCACGCGGCGTCCTTTCTCCAGCCAGGTGAGCTCGGTACTGCCACCACCCACGTCGATGTAGAGGTAGCTGCGGTCCTTCAGCAGGTCCTGCGTCCAGAAGGTGTTCACGATAAGGTCCGCCTCGACCTTGCCAGCGATGGTCTCGATGTGCACACCGCTGTCCATCTCCACACGGGCGAGGACTTCGTCGCGGTTGGTGGCTTCGCGCATGGCACTGGTGGCGCAGCAACGCAAGTAGGGCACGCCGTACACTTCGGTCAACAAGCGGAACGCTTTCAGGCTCTTGATCAGGTAGTCGCGCTTCGCAGGGCCGATGGCGCCGCTATCGAACACATCCTCTCCAAGACGGATGGGCACCCTTACAAGCGTCTGCTTCTTGATTATCGGATGATCATCGCGCTCGATCACTTCGCCCACCAGCAGGCGCACGGCGTTGGAGCCGATGTCGATGGCCGCGTATGTGAGGTTGCGTACGATGATGCGAAGTTAGCTCCGCAGCAAGGTTGTAAGCGTGGCTACTTCAACACCGCCAACCGCTCCTCCACAATCTGACGTAACTCTTGCGCGATCCGTTCAGCTCTGGCCGGGGCAAGGTCGATTCCCCAGCGGCGCTTTCGGCCGTGGTGGCTGATCGCAATGGATCCACCTCCGATACCCCATTGTTGACGGATCCACCAAGGCGTGTCCTTGTCAACCTCAGCAACTATGGACTCGATCTCCTCGAAGCGAAGGGATAATCGGTTCTTGAACAGCGCATTGACGTGCCAGAGTGTAATGGCATCATCCGTGACCTCGACTATCTCCTTGCCACGCAGTTGCCAAATGATCCAGCTCGTACCCATCACCGCAGCCGCGAACACTGCAAGCCATAATGCTGTCAGTTCAGGGTACTTCGTCGGCTCAGTGAACAATCCATAGCCTAACATCGCGGTCATTACCCAAGCACCACTGGACCAGAGCAGCATGAACAGGATCAGTAGAATTCTGGGCTCTGCTCGCGATTCGAATCGCTTGCAGAGTTGGGTGAATTCCGTGGGGTGCGTCACTGTTCCGAGAGCGGTGATCGCTACTTCAACACCGCCAACCGCTCCTCCAACGACTTGATCTTCGCCTCGGCGTCGGCTTTCTTCTTGCGCTCGTTCTCCAGCACCTGAGCCGGCGCACCGGCCACGAAGCGCTCGTTGCTGAGCTTCTTGTCCACGCTGGTCAGGAAGCCGCGGAGGTAGGTGAGCTCCTCTTCGGCCTTCTTCACTTCGGACTCGGTGTCGATGCTGCCGCCCAGGTCCACCGCGTATTCCGTGGTGCCCACAAGGAAGGTGATGGTGCCTTCGCCTGCTTTCTCCACGGTGCCGATCATCCCGATGTTGGCGAGCTTGTTCACGACCGCTGCGACGGCTTCCCGCATCGGAGCGTTGCCCTTCACCTGCAGGTCCAGCGCTTCCTTGGGGCTCATACCACGTTCGTTGCGCACGTTGCGCACCGCCGTCACCAGGTCGAAAGCATGCTGCACTTCGGCTTCGAGCTTCGCGTCGCCTGCACCGCCCTTCGGCCATGAAGCGATGATGATGTCCTCGCCTTCCTTGCGGTCGCGGAGCAGGTGCCACACTTCCTCACTGAGGAACGGCATGTACGGATGAAGCAGTTTCAGCACATCCTCGAAGATGGTGATGGTGGCTTCGAGCGTGGACTTGTCGATGCCTTCACCGAAGGGCGGCTTGATGCTTTCCAGGTACCAGCTGCATAGATCGTCCCAGATCAGCTTGTAGGTGGTCATCAGCGCCTCGCTGATGCGGAACTGGTCGTAGAGCCCATCGAGCTCGGTGGTGGCGCGCAGTACGCGGCTCTGCATCCATGCTATGGCTGCTGCTGAGGAAGCGGGTTGCGCCTTGTCCTCGATGGTCCATCCCTTCACCAAGCGGAACGCGTTCCAGATCTTGTTGCTGAAGTTGCGGCCCTGCTCGCAGAGCGAATCGTCGTAGGGCAGGTCGTTTCCGGCAGGGGAGGTGAGCAACATGCCCACGCGCACGCCATCGGCACCGAACTTGGCGATCAGCTCCAGCGGGTCGGGGCTGTTGCCCAAGCTCTTGCTCATCTTCCGGCCCTGCTTGTCGCGCACGATGCCGGTGAGGTACACGTTCTTGAACGGGATCTCCTGACGGTATTCCATGCCCGCCATGATCATGCGCGCCACCCAGAAGAAGAGGATCTCAGGAGCGGTGACCAGGTCGTTGGTGGGG
>JADZGG010000213.1 GCA_020854015.1 Flavobacteriales bacterium | reverse complement strand
CGATCACCGAACCATCCGCGCGGAGCAAACTGCTGAAGCCTTGGGCGTTGTAGCCTTGCGGAGCGTAGGCCACCAACCCTTGTTGACCGAAGCCATTGTCCAGTTGACCATTGGTGTCGGTGCGAAACAAGAGCACCCTGTACTCAGAAGGTTGGCTGTTCTGGATGATCCCCGTGCTCAGGAAACGGCCATCAGAAAGTGCATGTAGAGTAAGTGGATTGACCAGATCGTAGCTGGTCGTGAACGTGGCCACCCCGCCACTACCGAAGGTGGGATCCAAGGTGCCGGGTTGGGCACTTGCTGTGGCCGCCATGGCCGCCCAAGCAAAGGCGAGGGGTAGTGCTTTCATGGTGCGGAAGATAGCGGACGTTCCATAACTCACTCCACGGCCTTCACAACGGCGCAGTTCCCGATCGGCGCACCCGAGCGGTCCTGCAAGCGCATCACATAGCAGCCAGGCTCCATGACCGTAGGGTAGCTGATCTGCAGTGAGCGCGAGCTGGAGGTGCTGGTGGACGTTGGCGCCACCTCTGCGACCAGCTTACCCGTGATGTCGTGGAAGGTGACACTGGAAACCTCAGGTGTGCTGGAGGTGAGCTCCACGAAGGCGGATCCACTGCTGCTGCCACATTGGACCGCTGCCCTGTTACTAAGTCGTTCAGATAGCCCCGTAAGGGGGCCGCCTAGGGCGATCAAGTGTGTACCAGCAGGTACCGTTGAGTTGAACTTGCTGACCATAACGATCAACCGGCCTGACGGGTCCAAGACCATGTCCCAGCTTCGCGGAATGTAGAAGAAGGTTTGGCGGAAGCAGCCGTTGGAGCCGAAGTTGGGATCCAGTGAGCCATCGGGTAGGTAATGGCAGACCATTGATTCGCGCATGGGGATCGGTGTGTCGATCGATCCAGCAGCCAGCCAAGAGCCGTCAGGCAATGCCATTAGACTGGAGATCAGTGTAGGGTCGCTGGATGGCTCGGCGACCACTACGCCATTGGTGCCGAAGCCCGCTGCCAGCGCCCCATTGCCGTCCACCTGGATGAACTGGGCGCGGTTCTGAACGTTCGCACTGGCAAGCAGCACATTGCCGTTCGGGAGCACATCCATGATCGGATACGTTTCAGCACAATTGCCAGGTAGTTGCACTAGTCCGTTCGACCCGTAGCCTGCGTCCAAGGTGCCATTGCTGTTGAAGCGGGCCATGATGGGTATGCTCCCCTCTTTTGAGACCTGAGCGAGCAGATCTCCGTTCGCATCTACCCGTATGCCATTGATCATCTCCCATTCTCCGGGAAAGAGATCATGTGTGACTTTGCCATTGGTGCCGAACGAAGCATCGAGCACGCCGGCATCATCGAACTTGACAAGGCAAACCTGGGCTTCCTGCATGTCCGTCCACATTCCACAGGCAATGAAGGTTCCCGGGGTTATTTCGACCAGATCAAGGAGGACATCAGTGCTCGTTGGATTCGTCCAAGTCAATTGTCCATTCATTCCGAACCCCTGGTCCAGCGGACCGTTCGGGGTGAATTCCAGATGGCCATATCCCTGTCTGTGCCCTCAATGAAGCCGACCGCGATGGCCGAGCCATCGGGCCGCAAAGAACTGCTGATGCACTGGGCGTCAAATCCCGTAGGGGCATGATCCACGAGGCCCTGTTGGCCGAAGGAACCATCCAGCGCACCGTTGGAAAATGCACGGAACAGAAGGACCTTGTCGCTGTTGGGCGAAGTGTAAGCACCCCCTCTTTAGGCGCAGTGGTTTGTAAAGTTACTAGTGGTTGTGTTGTTGTGGATGTCCTGTTGAACTGTGGGGAAGTCCGCGCGTGAGCCTGTGTAGTGGGCAGGGAGTTGTCCACATTTCAACAGGAACGCACGGGGCGAGAGGTGCAGCAACGAGCCGTGCGGGCGCACATGGTTGTAGCGCCACATCCACTTCTGGCTGAGTTCACGCACCTGTTCGAGCGTCTCGAAGATCCATGCGTCGAGCACCTCGGTGCGATAGGTTTTATTGAAGCGCTCAATGAGTCCATTCTGCATGGGCCTGCCCGGTTGGATGTAGGAGAACGCGATGCTGTTGGCCATCGCCCAGTCCTTCATGGCCTGAGCAATGAACTCCGGTCCATTGTCCATGCGTAAGCGTTCAGGCTTGCCGCGCCACTCGATCAGCTGCTCCAACTCCCGGATCACGCGGGGAGCTGGAAGTGATGTGTCCACGGCGATACACAGAGCTTCGCGGTTGAAGTCGTCCATCACGTTGAAGGTGCGGTACTTCCGACCCGTGCTCAGCGCGTCATGCATGAAGTCCATGCTCCAGGTGATGTTCGGTCCGATGGGCAGTACGATGGGGTCTTTCACCCGCTCAGGGATGCGGCGCTTCACCCGCTTGCGTTGGGGGAGCTTCGCCTCCTTGTAGATCCGGTGCAGGCGTTTCTTGTTGGCCCCGCAGCCTTCGTTGCGCATGTGCTTACGGATCAACGAGAAGCCCCACTGGGGTACGGCCTCCGCTACCCGCATCATGTGCTCGATCACCGCTGCATCGTTCTTGGCTTGGGGCACGTAGCGGTACACGCTCGCGCTCAAGTCTAACAGCTTGCAGGCCCGGCGTTCGCTGTACTGGCGCTGTTCGACCAGTCGGCGCACGATCGCTCGCTTGTCGTCCGGGCCTACAACTTTCCCTCGATGATCTCCTTGAGCACCTGGCGGTCCATCTGCGCCTCGGTGTACATCTTCTCAAGGCGCGCGTACTTCGCCTTCAGATCCTTCAACTCCTTGAGCTGGTTGGCGTCCAATCCGCTGTACTTGGCCTTCCATTGGTAGAACGTCGGCTGGCTCACGCCGTGCTCCCGGCACACGTCCGATACCTTCTTCCCAGCCTCATGCTCGCGCAGCATCGCAATGATCTGCGTCTCGGTGAATCTGCTCTTCCTCATCCTGATCAAGTTTAGGTGGTTCTACTTTCACCTGCACCTGTTTCA
The DNA here is from genome assembly GCA_020854015.1 of Flavobacteriales bacterium. GTDB lineage: Bacteria > Bacteroidota > Bacteroidia > Flavobacteriales_F > PHOS-HE28 > PHOS-HE28. Next base: position 659 of record JADZGG010000213.1, on the reverse strand, counting down.
GGGGGTGCTTACAAAGCCACCGAGCCAAGAACCTGGTACCGCTGAACCACGATCCGCCGAGCCTCGAACTGCTGAACCCTGAGCCAAAAACTACCGGCCGAGAACCAAGCCCAGAATTTGAAACCAAGGTCTTACAACCGCTGTCGAAGGCTGACCAACCCAGCTTAACCTTTGGCCAAACACTTCTGCCCACTCCAGCACTCGAAGGTTTCGTGAGTGCCATGCCGTGTTCATCGGTTCTCTTCCGGCGGATTAGAAGCTGGCCTCGGTAATGGATGCTCTCCGTTCGAGTGCCTGTGCCCAAGGGCTTAGGCCTTGCGGCATGGGTTCAGGTTTATAATGAATAGCCGAGCAGCAACTGATGGCTAAGTCAGGGAAAAATCTATATTTCAATTATGAATCGTATGCGCTTGCTCTGGCAGATCGCCATGTGCTTCGTACTGCCCCTGGCGGCGAATGCACAGGACCTATCCCTCACCTGCAAGGAACTCAGGAAGGCCTCGTTCCGCCTGGTCCAGAAGTGCGAAATCGCGGAGTGCAAGGGGGCCGCCGAAAAGATCCACGCACAGGTGGATCAACTGATCGAGCAGCTGGTCGGAACGAAGAGCGACGTACCGCCTGACTACGTGGCGCAATTGGACAATGACCGGCGCGCGCTG
>JADZGG010000212.1 GCA_020854015.1 Flavobacteriales bacterium | reverse complement strand
TGTTGAACGACGGGGACGATGTGTTCCTGATGGGCCCGTGAGGCGAGTTCAGGTACCACGCCCCCCCACGCTTCGTGCACCGCCTGCCCGGCGATCACATTGCTCCGCACAACGCCATCGATCAGGACGGCCGCAGCGGTCTCGTCGCAGGAGCTTTCGATACCTAGAATGATGAGGGGGGAGGACTGGGCCAAGCAGGGGGTTATTTTTGACGCTCTCGGCGCGATCCTTGCGAAGGAGCGCTAAAACTACGTCCACCTGTCCAAGGCCCAAGCCATATCCCGAGCATTGGGGCGCCTGCTGCGCTGGTCGTTCTGGACCCTGGCCTCGCTGATCTTCCTGCTGCTCGTGCTGCTGGCCATGCTTCTGTATCCGACGGTACAGACCTGGCTGGCGCGGGAAATGAGCGACCGCGTATCGAAGGAGCTGGGGATCACCGTACACATCGACCGGGTCGAATTGCGGCCTTTCGGGCCGAACCGGCTGCGGGGAGTGTTCGTAGCGGACCTGAACGGTGATACTCTACTGACGGCTGATGACCTGCGCATCGCGGGCTTACGTTTCCGGCCCCGTGCGCGCTTGGTCGAAGCGCGTTCGTTGGAGCTTCGATCCGTTCGCTTCGACCTGCACAAGTCACCGGGGGACTCCACCAGTAACCTCACGCAGCTGCTGAACAAGCTGGCCAGCGAGGACACCACGACCAGTGGGGAAGGCTGGAACGTCTCGTGCCGCAGTTTCCTGATCGACGACCTGCACTTCAGCTTCCACAACACCAACGTGCCACCACAGCCCATAGGCGTGGACTTCGAGCATGTGGATGTGACGCATGCCGATCTGCGCGGTACAGGACTACAGGTAGCCGGGGACTCCATCGTCACCGTACTGGAACAAGTGTCCTTGCAGGACCGCAGCGGACTCGAGCTGCGTGAACTGAGCGGCGCCACAGTGGTCAGCCCTCGCGGCATACGCATCGGCAACATGCGTTTGCGTACGCCAGGCACCGACCTGCACGGCGAGTTGGCTTTGCGGACGGAGTCGTGGTCGGACTACGATGATTTCACGCAACGGGTATACATGCGGCTGGACCTCGACATTTCCACGCTCCAATTCGCGGATGTGGCCTTGTTCGCGACGGAGCTTCATGGCGTAGACCTGCCCATTCGCTTGAAGGGCCGTTTCCGCGGAACGGTATCCGAACTCAAGGGTCGTAAAGTGGAGATCGGGTTCGGCGAACATTCCGTGTTCCGGGGGAATGCGGAACTCAGTGGGCTACCCGACATTCAGAACACCTTCATGGTGGTGGACGTGGATGAGCTGCGCACCGATGCCAACGATCTGTGGACCATTCCCATACCGCCCTTCACATCGAAGGAGCACCTGAGCATGCCCGAGGAGGTTCATCGTTTGGGAGACCTCGGCTTTTCAGGGAACTTCACAGGCTTCCTCAACTCCTTCACAGCGTTCGGCCGGGCGCGTACGGCTGCAGGCGTCGTTCGCACCGACATGACCTTCGATCGCGATACGGTCACTGAGTTCTTCAATTTCCGTGGTCGAGTGGCTTCAGAGGGTTTCGATCTGGCGCGTGTCACCGGGAACTCCACCCTGGGGCCGTTGGCTTGTGACGTGCGCGTGAAAGCGACCGGCCGTTCCATGGCCACCATGAAGGCCGATCTGGAAGGGGATGTGCCCAAGTTCACGTTCAACAACAACGCCATCACCAACATCGTGGTGAACGGCAGGTTGGAGCGCGACCTCTTCAATGGCGTCCTACAGGCACGCGACCCGGACCTGTTCCTGGACTTCGACGGCCTCGCGGACCTCCGTGGCAAGTGGCCCAAGGTGGACTTCGAGGCGAATGTGCAACATGCCGACCTGCGGAAGCTGGGCCTGATGCCGGGCGAAGGCTACAACAGCCTCAGTGCGCGCATCACGGCGCAGGGTGAACTCGCACCGGACAGCCTGAAAGGCGAATTGGTGCTGGAGAGGCTGACCTATTGCGATGGTCCCGATGAGTTCGACATCGGTGACCTGCGGTTGCGCAGTGACCGAAGGGATGGACAGCCGGTGATGGACCTGGAGAGCTCCGTCGTGGATGCGAAAGTGGTCGGCCCCTTCTTCCCCACACGCTTACCCGATGCCTTCCTGAGCGTGGCCTATAGCGTGTTCCCCTCATTGCAGGATGAAGTGGTGTACAAGCAGGAGGACCAGCATTTCACCTTCGACCTGGAGGTGAAGCGGGCACAAGGACTGTTGAACCGTTTCGTGCCGGGCTTGGTGGTCAGCGCGGGCACGAAAGTGAAAGGCTATTTCGACAGTCGCGTCTTCGATGTGAGCGTGGATGCCGATGTGCCCTTCATCAGCTATGGTGCGTTCAGCGGAGACAGCGTACACATCATCCTTGACAAGACGCTCGATGTGCTGGCCTTCAGTTTCAAGAGCGCACGGCAGACGCTCAGCGACAGCACCTTCCTTAGTGGTATCGCGTTGACCGGTAAGGCCTATCAGGACGAAGTGGAATTGCGGGCGGGGTGGTCAGGCTCTTCCAACGGTACTGAGGGGGATCTTGCGGTCGTGGGCCAGGTCATGGGCCTGCGGTCCTACGAGTTCGACCTGTTGCCCTCCAAGCTTTTCTTCGGACGGGGCTTGTGGCAGAGCAATGGCACGGCCCACTTCACCATCGATAGCAGCACCGTGGTGGTGGACAGCCTGCAATTGGAGAATGAAGGGCAGTGGGTCCTTCTCGATGGTGTGATCAGCCGTGATCCGGCGCAGGCTTTGGACTTCGCGGTGACCAATGTGCTGCTTGAGAACGTGATGCCGTTCTATAAGGGCCCACAACTGCACGGCATCCTGAACGGGGAGGGAAGGATCTTCGATGCCTACGGTGCTCCTGTGATGCTGAGCTACCTGTGTGCTGACAGCTTGACCATCGGTGATGAACGGGTCGGTGATATCCGCGTTTCGGCTTCCTGGAACGAGAAGCAACGGTTCGTAGAACTTGCCGGGCAGTTGCAGCGCGATACCCTGAAAGCGCTCGACTTCGAAGGCACGTTCTCACCTGGTGCAGAAGAGGAATTGGACGCG
>JADZGG010000211.1 GCA_020854015.1 Flavobacteriales bacterium | reverse complement strand
ATCATTTTTCTGATCGTCCGCTGGTTCATGCGGCGCTCTTGAAAGGAGATGAGGACCTCTTATCGTCATTGATCACTTCGCTACCAACCCATTCCCCAGCATAGCCTTTGCGTGCCGCTCGATCTGGGCCTTGAGCACTTCGGTCATACGCGCCGTACGGTCCGGTTCGCTCATGCGGAGGTCCTTGGTGCAGAGCGTGTCGGTGCGGTGGTCGTAGAGCGCTGTGGGGCGTTCCCCATCGAAGAGCAGGATGCGGTCGTCCTCGATCAAGCTGTACTGACCACCTAGCTGGATCACCGCGTGTGCAGGCCTGTCCTGACGGAGCAGGCTCCGCCCGAACGTGTTGATCTCGCCTGAATAGCCGGCCAGGTCAAGGATGGTGGGCACGATGTCCAGGTGTTGAGCGGCGAGTTCATTGCGCCCATTGAAGTGACCGTCCGGAGCATGTATCAAGATCGGAACGGCGAATCGCCCTGCGGGATTCCGGTACCACTTCGGATGTTCGTTGTAGAGATAGGTATGGTCACCGGTGATCACGAAGATGGTGTTCGCGAACCAAGGCTCCCGGCTCGACTTATCGAAAAAACGACGGATGGCCATGTCCGTATAACCGAGGCTCTCGTGGATGTCTTGACCGCCGCTCGGGAAGACCCCGTGGTAGCGATCGGGGATCACGAAGGGATCATGCGATGACAGGGTGAACGCTGCGGCACAGAAGGGTTGGGGCAGCTCCTTCAAACGATCGGCGGACCATTGCAGGAACTCCTCGTCGTACACACCCCAATGACCGTCGAAGTAGGTCTCGTCGCCGAACTCGTCCTTGCCGTAGTAGCGGTCGAATCCACAGGCCCGGGTGAACGAATCGAACTTGTATTCACCATTCAAGCCACCGTGAAAGAAAGCCGTGGCGTAGCCGAGCTGTTTCATCCGCGTGCCAAGCCCTTCCACCGCATTGCCCGCGAAGGCGGTGTTCATGAAGGCATCATCGGTGAACGAAGGGATGCCGCCCAGGATCGCACAGATGCTCTTGTTGCTGCGTTCCGCGTTGGCGAAACCGTTCGCGAAAACCAGTGAGCGGGCGGCGAGCGAATCCACGAAAGGGAAATAGCCCTTGCCGTTGTTCAGCATTCCCAAGTACTCGCGCCCCATGCTCTCCACGATCAACACCACCACGTTCGGCCGTGGAGTCTGCGACATTTCAGGGAAGGAGTAGCGCAGGGGGGCCAGACTATCCAGCGTGGAGGCATCCAGCGCATATCGATGGTGGAGCGGTGGTTCGCTGATCGAATAGCCGAATGTGAACGCCGAATTGGTGACCAGGGGCGCCCACGCCGGACCGACATGGTCGTTCGCATGCGCCGGTGAAAGTCCCTGATATTGCCAGCCGCCACGTGCCACCAGCACCAGCAGGCCCAGAAATGGCAAGGCCACGAGAAGGCCACGGAAGGGGTAGAGATCAGGTCGTTCTTCCCGGTCACGCGTGGAACGCAGCAGCACGAACAGCGCCAGCAGGAAGATCAACGCCGTCCACCAGTAGTTCAGCAGCATTGAGGGAAGCTCGCGCAGGCCGGCCCCCGTCTGGCCCAGGATGTCGGCGGTAAGGCGCTTCCCGTTGAAGCCGTAGTAGGCGAGGTCGATGCAGCAGATCAGCAACAGCACAGCGTTCACAGCGATGAACAGGATCCTCATTCCCGTTGTCCATGCCTTGTGTGACCTCCAAGGGAAGGGAAGCCGTTCGAGCACGATCCACAGCGCGTTGGCCACAACGATCGTCAGGGCATCGAAGCGAAGTCCTTGCAGAAGGACCCAGGCAAGGCTGCTGGCGTTCAGCGCAGGGAACTGTTCGCGGTAGGCGATGAAGAAGATCCACCTCAGCACCGTAAAGAGCAGCAGCACAACGCCCAGTCGCCTGAGCACGCGCCATGGTCCTTGGAGGAGATCGGGCATGGGGTTGATCAGCCGTTCGCTCTCAAGCGTTTCACGGTGCTCCACAGCACCATCGCCAGCACCGCCCCGGTGAATGCGAGCCCCATGTCCTTTTGCGCATCCCACACATCGCCCTGGGTGCCGAGGTAGGCAACACCTTCAGCGGGAAAGAACACGTCGGCCACGGCCCATTCGATCAGCTCATAAGCGGCACTGAAGCTCATGGTGATCTCCACCGGAAGCACCCAGCACACCCAGTTGGGCCAGCTGAAGTGGTTCTTGAAGTAGTCCCGCATCGGATAGGCCAGCAGAAAGCCAAAGCTGAAATGCACGATGCGGTCGTAGTGGTTCCGTTCCCACCCCAGCCGATCCTTCAGCCAGTAGCCGAGCGGGTTCTCCGCATAGGTGTGCATGGCGCCATACACGTGCAGTAGGATGTACACGAACATCAACGTGTAGCTGAGATCGCTGAATTTGAAGCGCCGGTGACTGAGCGCAAGTCCTGCAATGAAGAGCATGGTCAGCGTGTTCTCCGTGAACCAGTTCGTGCGATCGGGTGTGCCTACGAAGGTCCACGCCCAGAAGACAAGGAACGCGGCCAGGTAGATCTGGAGTTTCCCGTTCTGCCGGAAAGCAGTGCGACCGATGGAAGAAGCGGTTGTGAAGGACATGGTT
>JADZGG010000210.1 GCA_020854015.1 Flavobacteriales bacterium | reverse complement strand
GGTTCAACGGAGCTCCTGCTCCAGATAACGTGCGGTATGTCCTCGGCCCATCATCACAATGTCCTCCGGCGTGCCACGGGCGACGATCTGCCCACCGCCGCCGCCGCCTTCAGGTCCCATGTCGATCACGTGGTCCGCGACCTTGATGATGTCCATGCTATGTTCGATCACCAGCACGGTGTTGCCCTGGTCCACCAAGCGTTGAAGTACGGATATCAGTTGGCGTACGTCCTCGAAGTGAAGACCGGTGGTGGGTTCGTCTAGGATATAGAAGGTGCGGCCGGTGTCGCGCTTACTGAGCTCGGTGGCCAACTTGATGCGCTGCGCTTCGCCACCACTGAGGGTGGTGCTGCTCTGTCCAAGGGTGATGTAGCCGAGGCCTACGTCGAGCAAGGTCTGCAGCTTCATGCGTAGCTGGGGGATCTCGGAAAAGAGCTCCAGTCCATCTTCCACGCTCGTCGCGAGTACATCAGCGATGCTGCGGCCTTTGAAACGCACCTCGAGCGTCTCGCGGTCATAGCGCTTTCCACGACAGGTCTCGCAAGGCACGCTCACGTCGGGCAGGAAGTTCATTTCGATCACCCGCACACCGGCACCTTTGCAGGTCTCGCAACGACCTCCAGCGGTGTTGAAGCTGAAGCGACCCGCCTTGTAGCCCCGGATCTTCGCACTTGGCAGTTGCGCGAACAGCTCGCGGATGTGATCGAAGAGACCGGTGTAGGTAGCAGGGTTGCTGCGTGGCGTACGTCCGATGGGGCTCTGGTCCACCTCGATCACCTTGTCGATGTGGGTGAGCCCTTCGATCTTATTGAAGGGCATGGGCTGCGCCTCGCTGCGGTGGAAGTGCTTGCTGAGGATCGGATAAAGGGTGTCACCGATCAACGTGCTCTTGCCACTTCCGCTCACCCCGGTCACGCAGATGAAAGTTCCCAGGGGAAGTTCGACATCGACGTTCTTGAGGTTGTTGCCGCTGGCTCCCCGGAGGGTCAAGCGGTCACCTGATCCTCTTCGACGTTCGGCGGGGATCTCGATCCGCCGCTCGCCGCGCAGGTATTGTGCGGTGAGCGACTGCGTGCCCATCAAGTCCTTCGCTGTGCCTTGCGCAACAACGTGACCGCCGTGCACACCGGCACCGGGCCCGATGTCGATCACGTGGTCGGCGCTCATCATCATCTCCTTGTCGTGTTCCACCACGATCACGCTGTTACCGCCATCGCGCAACTGGCGCAGGCTGGCGATCAGACGTTGGTCGTCGCGCTGGTGCAGGCCGATGCTGGGCTCGTCCAGACTGTAGAGCACGCCCGTCAGCTGGCTGCCGATCTGGGTGGCCAAGCGGATGCGTTGGGCCTCGCCACCACTGAGGGTGCGGGCACTTCGGTCCAGCGTCAGGTATTCAAGTCCCACATCAAGCAGGAACTCGGATCGGGCGGTCACTTCCTTTACCACGTCCCGAGCAATGATGGCCTGCTTCTCCCCCATGCGGTCCAGCAAGCCGTCCATGTGGCGGTGCAGGTCGTTCAAAGGCATGTTGGCCAGCTCGTGGATGTTTCGTCCGTCGATCCGGAACCACAGGGCCGTCTTCTTCAATCGGGTGCCCGCGCACTCGGGACAGATCACCATGTGCGTGAAGCTCTCGGCCCACTTCTGTGCTGTCTTCGGGCCTTCCTCAGCCTGTTCCAGAATGAAAGGGATGATGCCCTCGAACTGGACGCTTCGGTCGCTCAGACCGATGGTGCTGCTCACTTTCAGCGGCTCGTCAAGGCCGTTCAGTATCGCTACAAGCACCTCGTCCTCCATGTCATCGATCGGCGAATCGATGGTGTGGCCGAAGTGGATGAGCACGGCCTCGATCTGCTTGAAGATCCAGTTGTTCTTGTAGGTCCCGAGGGGGACGATGGCGCCCTTCTTCACGCTCTTGCCACGGTCCGGTACAATGCGGTCCAAGGCCACTTCGGTCACCTGCCCGAGACCACTGCAACGCGGACATGCGCCGTAAGGGCTGTTGAAGCTGAAGAGGTTCGGCTCCGGCTCCTCGTAAGCGATACCGCTGGTCGGGCACATCAGGTGGCGGCTCAGGTAACGCCCCTTCTCGGTCTTCGCGTCAAGCACCATCAGGTTGCCCTTGCCGTACTTGAGGGCCGTGGCGCAGCTTTCGCCGATGCGTTTCCGGTCGGCCTCCTTCACTTTGATGCGGTCCACCACCAGTTCGATGTCGTGCACCTTGTACCTGTCCAACCTCGGACGTCCCGTGATGTCGATGACCTTGCCATCCACCCGTGCGCGGAGGAAGCCTTGTCGCAGCAGCTGTTCGAAGAGTTCACGATAATGGCCCTTTCGACCACGGACCAATGGTGCGAGCACGAGCAGGTCCTGCCCATCATGCTCACGCAGGATAAGGTCTACGATCTGCTTGTCGGTGTAGCGCACCATGGGCTCACCGGACACATAGCTGTACGCATCTGCCACCCGAGCGTAGAGCAGGCGCAGCAGGTCGTAGATCTCGGTGATGGTGCCGACCGTGCTTCGCGGGTTCCGGCTGATGGTCTTCTGTTCGATCGCAATGACCGGACTGAGCCCCGTGATGAGGTCCACATCGGGTCGTTCGATGCCTCCTAGAAATTGCCGGGCGTAGGTGCTGAACGTTTCGATGTATCGGCGCTGGCCTTCCGCATGAATTGTATCGAAAGCGAGGCTGCTCTTGCCACTGCCGCTGAGGCCAGTGATCACCACAAGCTTGTCGCGCGGGATCGCGACATCGATGTTCTTGAGGTTATGGACGCGCGCGCCCAACACCTCGATGTAGCCTTCTGTCGCCTCATGGGAGGTAACGGCGGGATCGTTCTTCAGCTCGGGCTCCAACAGTGGTTCAGGGACAGGTGGCGGTCAATCCTCCGAGGTGACGGCCTGGTTGAAATCGTCGGCAGGCAATAGCAACGTGTACGCCTTGCTCTTGGCATTGGTGAGCTTGTTGTCCCGCAACCAGGGGTTCAACAGCTTCACGGTGCGGTAGTCGGTGCCTTGGCGCGCAGACCAATCGGCGATGTTCTCGATAGGCCCGGTCACCTCTACCGTACGGGTATGGTAGGGTGCATAGAGGTCCTTTTTGCGGATGTGGAATCCGTAGCGCTCCGGGTCGTTGATGATCTCTTTCATGGCCAACAGACGGAACGCATAGCGGGAGGTCTCTTCCGGGAGATGGAG
>JADZGG010000209.1 GCA_020854015.1 Flavobacteriales bacterium | reverse complement strand
TTCCGTTGTACCTGCGCGCCAAGCAGCTTCTTACGGAAGGCATCGGCAGGCCTGTGCGCACCGGCGAGTTCGGCGCCGACATGCAGGTGGAGCTCGTGAACGACGGGCCGGTAACCATCATCATCGATAGCAAGCTCCGCGAATAATGGAAGCCACCAAGCCCATCGGCGAACTACAGCAGCAAGTGGATCAATGGATCAACACGACCGGTGTCCGCTACTTCGATCCGCTCACCAACATGGCCATGCTCACCGAAGAGGTGGGCGAGGTGGCCCGCATCATGGCACGGCGTTACGGGCAGCAGAGCGAGAAGGAGAGCGACAAGGCCAAGGACCTTGGGGAAGAGCTTAGCGATGTGCTCTTCGTTGTGCTTTGCCTGGCCAACCAGACCGGCACGGACCTGCAAAGTGCTTGGATGAAGCGGATGGAAGCGAAAACGTTGCGCGACGCGGAACGGCACCGCGACAATCCCAAGTTGGGCTGAAGATCACTTCACCGCTTCCACGTACAAGCTTTCCGGCGCACGGCTCACTTGGTCGCGCAACAAGGCGGGCACGCGGCCTTCACGGTAACCAACGCGTTTCACTTCGCGGAAGCCGGCTTCTTTCAGGTACAAGGACAAGGTCTCGAAGTCCACGAGGGTCTTGTGCGTCCAGTGGTGGAAGATCCAATCCAACGCCTCCATGCCGGTGCGGTGGCCACGGTCCTTGAAGAAGGGCATCTCGTAGGTCGGGTCCTGCCGACGCTTCACATAGGCATCGACGTAGAGCTCGCTGTTGCAGAAGATGATGCGCAGCGTACCACCGGGTTTCAGCACGCGGTGCATCTCCTTCAGGTTCGGCTTGAAGTAGGCCTTGGGCATGCCATCGATCACGTGCTCGCAGTAGATGCCCTCGAAGCGATCCGTCGGAAAGGGATAGGGCTTGCGCAGGTCGCACACCACATCCACGCCGGGGCACCAATGCCAGTCCACGTTCACCAGGCCCGGTTCGGGGAACATGCCGCAGCCGATGTTCACGTAGGGCAGCGAGTTCGCGTTCTTCGAGAAGAACATCCGCTTGTTGCGGATCACGCTGGAGATGAAGCGCTGCACTTTCGCATAGGACAGCAGCGAGCGTTTTCCGGAGATGTCGTTCAGGCCCATGGTGGAGTGCCGAAGATAGGAGCGAAGGCTACAGCACTCCCCAGATCGCACCGACGATGCGCTCCGTCGCGCCCCCCCGATCTCGCACGTATCGCCAAGCAGATTCCGAGGCTTTCGCCAAGGCAGCAGGGTCAATGAGCAACTTCTCCAGCACGGCGCGAAGTTCTTCAGCATTGCGCACCTCGAAACCCCCACCGGCATCGATCAGCCCTCGGGCCTCAGCGAACTTGGTGTGGCGCGGCCCGAAGATCACGGGTTTTCCCCAAGCGGCCGCTTCAAGCAGGCTGTGGATGCCGTCGCCGAAGCCGCCCCCCACGTAAGTGATGTCGCCGTAGCGATAGAGCCGTGCGAGCAGGCCCATGCGGTCCACCAATGCTGTGCGGATGCCTTGCGGCAGACCTGAACCTTGTGAGCCTTCCAATTCGCTCCAGAGCACCAGCGGCTTCGGAAAGCCGGCTTCAACGGCTTGCAGATGCGTGGTGGTCAATTCATGCGGGGCGATCAGGATCCGGGGTTTCGTGTTCAGGTTGCCCAGTGCCGTAAGAAGCAGGTCCTCATCAGCAGGCCATGTGCTTCCACACACCAGCACGGGAGCCTTGTCCGAGTCACGGAAGCCTTCCGCAGGAACCAGGTCTTCGTTCGCTTTTGCGATCGCCAGCACCCGGTCAAAGCGCGTGTCACCACCAACGGTCACGTTGGTCATGCCGATGCTGTTCAACAGTTCCTTCGAGCGTTCGTCCTGCACGAAAAGCTGCGTGAAGCAGCCGAGCATGTTCCGCCAGGCGCCGCCGTACCAGCGAAAGAAGGGTTGGTCGGGCCGGAAGATGGCACTGATCAGGAAGGTGGGAACACCTGCGTTGTGCAAGGCATGCAAGTGGTGATGCCAGAACTCATACTTCACCCACAAGGCAGCCTTCGGCTTCAGCAGCTGCACCAGGCGCTTGGCATTCGATGCGGAGTCGGGCGGCAGATACTCCACGTGCGTGGCCAGTGGGAAGTCCTTGCGTGCCTCGTAGCCGCTGGGGCTGAAGAAGGTGAGGAGCACCGGCAGGTCGGGATGTTCGCGCTTGATCGCCTCCAGCACGGGCCGGCCCTGCTCGAACTCACCCACGCTGGCGCAATGCATCCAGAGGCACCCGTGCAGTGACTGGCGCTTTGCTTCCAACCGATGCCATAGGCCCTTGCGCCCGTCCACCCACTGCCGGGCCTTGGGGTTGAAAGGCGCGGCCAGGCGCACGGCGAGGTGGTAGAGCCCCGTGGCCGTGTCCGTGAGCAGTGGCATCAGCGGATGTAGAAGGTGTCGTCGGTGCGCCGGTAGATGGGCAGCGTCCAGCCGAATCGGAAGCCATTGAGCCCATCGAAACGCAAGCCGGTGTCGGCCCGGCCGGTGTCGAAGTTGTATGGACGCAGGCCATGTGTGAAACCCAGCATCGATTCGAAACCGACCTGGAAGTTCACCAGCCTGTTGCTGCTGATGTGCTGGTAGCCGAAGAAGAGCATGGCGGCGGGTCCGGCCGTGAGCCGGTCGTAGCCTTTCAGGTACTCCCCTTCCAGCTGGGGCACCACGTTCTCCTGCGTCTCGATGCGGATCTTGTGGCGCATGTAGCCTCCGCCCACCTTGATCAGCAACCCGCTGTTGGGGTTCGGCCCCGCCACCGGAATGACCTTGCCAACGTAGGCCATCACCGTATAGCCCCGCTCGTACAGGAACACCGTTGCCGGGTAACCGTCCTGGTCCAACACTTGATCATCGGCAGTGAGCAGGCCGTTCAGCATGTTGCTCTCATTGATCCTGTTGCCGAAGATGAAGGATCCCTCCGCGCCGATCATGTAGTTGCTGCGGAACTTGTAGCAGGTACCCAGGCCGATGTTGTTGTTGGAGCCGAAGCGCAGGGCCATGTCACCCGTGGGCAGCTGGTAGGCATAGCTGGCCGTGACCTGCACCATGGCGATGGAGGTATCCCTGACGTTGCCTTGTGCGTAGGAGGCTTCCTGCACAAGCATCAAGGTGCACACCAGAAGGAATGAAGGGGTCCAGCGCATGGGTCGGCGAAGTTATGTACGTGGGTCTTAGGACCCTTGGTATGCGGGCGTTAGCAAAGGTCCTGACATTGCCTGCCTCAGGTGGTTATCTTCGCGGCCGCCCGGCCGCAGCGCCGGTGCTTTACCCCGCCAGCGCACACGCATGAAGCCCATCCAGATGGTCGACCTTGTCGGCCAGTACCAGAAGATCAAGCCTGAAGTGGATGCCGCGATGCAGCGTGTGATCGACACGGCCGCGTTCATCAACGGTCCCGAGGTGAAAGGCTTCGAGCAGGAACTGGCCAGCTACCTCGGCGCGAAGCATGTGATCGGCTGCGCCAACGGCACCGACGCCCTGCAGATCGCCATGATGGCCCTGGACCTGAAGTCTGGCGACGAGGTCATTACCTGTTCCTTCACCTTCGTGGCCACCGTGGAAGTGGTGGCGCTCCTGGGCATCACCCCGGTGTTCGCTGACGTGCTGCCCGGCACCTTCAACATCGATCCGGCCGACATCCGCCGAAAGATCACCCCTAAGACCAAGGCCATCGTACCCGTGCACCTGTTCGGCCAGACCGCCGACATGGATGCCATCATGGCCATTGCCAATGAGCACAAGCTCTTCGTGATCGAGGACAATTGCCAGGCCATCGGCGGGAATCACACTGCCATGGACGGCACGAAGCGCAAGAGCGGCACCATCGGTCACATCGGCACCACGAGCTTCTTCCCCAGTAAGAACCTGGGTTGCTACGGTGATGGCGGTGCACTGTTCACCAACGACGAGTCCATCGCGAAGAAGCTACGCCGGGTGTGCAACCATGGCAGTGATGTGCGCTACTACCACGAGGTCATCGGTGTCAACAGCCGCCTCGACTCCCTGCAGGCCGCCGTGCTCCGCATCAAGTTGCGCAACCTGGACGACTATGCCGCTGCCCGCAATAAGGCCGCTACCTATTACGACAACGCTTTCGCCGGCCTGGAGCACATCACCACGCCCGAGCGTAGCACCCACAGTGATCATGTGTTCCACCAGTACACCCTACGTGTGACGGGAGGCCATCGCGACGGTCTGAAGCAACACCTCGAAGCGAACGGTGTACCGGCCATGATCTACTACCCCGTGCCCTGTCACTTGCAGAACGCCTTCCGCACGGAGCGGTTCCCCCAAGGCTCATTGCCGGTGACCGAACT
>JADZGG010000208.1 GCA_020854015.1 Flavobacteriales bacterium | reverse complement strand
TCAGCTCTTCCACAAGTTCTGTAGGTGTGACGTTCTCGCTCAGTTGTGTGAACCCTTTGAAGTCAGTGAAGAGGATGGTGGCGTTGTCGAAGTGCCGCGCTTGCGCTGCACCCGTGTCCTTCAGTTCTTCGGCGACTTCCGGCGGCAGGATGTTGAGCAAAAGTTCATCGCTACGCTTGCGTGCTTTGCTGATCCGATTGCGTTGGGTGAAGAAAACACCGGCCAGCAGGAGCATGAGCCCGAACCCACCGATGAAGGCGTTGCGCTGAAGGTGCTTGCGGCGCAACTGCTCTGCGGCCACGGCATCCTTCTTCTCCTGCTCTGCCTTCGCGGCGGCTTCCACCTTGTCGAAATCGTACTGCATCCGCAGCCGGGTCGTCTCCTCAGTGTTCGATGCATTGTAGATGCTGTCACGGTACAGCACGTGCAGACGGTGGTTCAGGTACGCACCCTGCCAATCGCCGTTGATGCTGTCGAGGCGCTCCAGTTCACGGTAGCCGCTCGCCAGCATTTCCCGACTGCCAACCGTACGCGCGACGGGGATCGCGGCATCCAGGAGACTGCGCGCCTCGCCATAGCGCTTGGTCCTGGTGAGCAAGGCCACGGACATGAGCGATAGCTCCGCCTGGTCACTCCGATCATCGATCGAATTGGCCAGCATGCGCCCAGCGGCATAAGCGCCCAACGCCTCATCGTACCGCGCCAGCCCTTCGTAGGCCTGACCGGCGTAGGCATGCGCTGCGATCAAGGTGTACTTGGCACCGATCTCGCCGGCGATCCGAATGGCCTCGTTGGCCTGCTTCAGTGCTTCAGCGTGCTTACCGGAAGCGTTCAGCATATCGGCGATGTTCACGTAGGAGATGGCCATGCCGTTCGGATCATCCAGTTCCTTGCGGGTCTTCAACGCGGCTTCGGTGTAGCGTAATGCCTCCTTGAGGTCGGACCGCTGCTGGTAGAACATGCCCAAGTTGCTATAGGAGACGGCGATGCCCGGCTTGTCCCCGATGCGTTCGCGCAGCGCGAGGGCTTTCAGCATGTAGCTCAACGCCTGCGGGTGATCGCCCAGTTGAAGGTGGATGGTGCCGATGTTGTCGTAGTTCTTCCCCAACCAGTCCTCATTGCCCAAGCGCTGGTTGACCGCCACTGCGGCGAAATAGTCGCTCAGGGCTCCGGCAAGGTCCCCTTCCTTCCGTTTCACGTTGGCCATGTTGTTCAGTGCGCCTGCCACGTTGCGTTCGCTTCCGTTCCTGCGGTTCAGCCGCAGGCATTCGGAGAAGCAGCGTCGAGCCTCCGGATAATCATCCATACGCTGCGCGATCTCACCAAGAATGTTGAAGGCGTTCGCCTTGGCGTTCTCGGAGCCGGCGCGCGTGGCCAACGCCATCATGCTATCGGCGTGGACCTTGGCTTCCGCATAGGCCCCGGCATCCGCGAGCTCCCAGCTCAGGTCGTACAGCACCGTGATGCGTGTCGTATCCGCCACCGGGCCGGCCAGCACGGTGCGCAGGGAGTCGATCAACGCTTTGCCTTGTGCATGGCCATCCAGCGGCAGAAGCGAAGCGAGCAGGAAGCCAGCGATGCAGTTCCTCATTGGTGGTGGGGTATCGGTGTTGCCAAGTGATCAAGTACGCAGTGTGCGCAGCTCTGGTCGCAGGATCCGGCTTGGCCCGGAATGCACGGGTACACGTGATCGCTCATTGGACGAAGAACATTTCCAGCTCTCCCTTGCCCTTCGCCTGCACTTTGCTGCGGGGCGTGAAGGTGAGGCCGGGCTGGATCGGTGAACGAACGGGACGCATCGGCCCACGTCACCCGCGCACTATCAAGCTTCTCCTGCGCACATAGCCCGGAGCAACACAGCAACAGGAAGAACAACGGGGAATGGCGCATCAGGTGGTCACCTTCACGGTGTGCACCACAAAGTACAGCGACGATACCAGACCCTGCGCACCGTACCCGACGCTGAACCGATCGAACCGGCGATACGGTCTATTGCTCCTTGAGCATGAGCTGCTCGAGCTCATCGAAGTCGTAGGGCTTCACCAGGTGGGCATCGAATCCGGCTTCCTTCGTAAGGGCCACATCCGCTTCCTGACCATAGCCGGTGAGCGCGATCAATCGCACCCCGACCATGGCGGGATCAATGCGCAGGCGGCGCGCCACCTCATAACCATCCAGCCCAGGAAGTCCGATGTCCAGCAACACGATCTGCGGTGTCCACTGCCGTGCGATGTGAAGACCTTGCGGACCGGTATGGGCGGCACGCACCGCATAGCCCTTGTGGCGAAGGGTACTACTGAGCATGGTCGTGAGGTCGATGTTATCGTCCACGACCAGCACGCGCAAGCCGTTGGGCTCTGCACCAGCATGCATTGGTGGGTCAGCTTCCAGCGCAGCTACCGGAGGTTGAACGAGCGGCAGGCGCACCGTGAAGGTGCTGCCCTTGCCCAGGCCCTCGCTACCGGCTTGTATGGTGCCCCCTTGCAGGATCACGAGCCGGTGCGCAAGAGCGAGGCCGATGCCGAGCCCACCTTGCGAACGGTCCAACGAACGATCGGCCTGCGTGAAGAGGTCGAAGATGCGCGGAAGCAGTTCTTTCTGAATGCCGATGCCGTTATCCGTGACATGGAGGAACACGTGACCATCGCGCAATGCGCAGCCTGCCTCGATGGTCCCACCTACCGGGGTGTACTTGATGGCGTTGTTCAACAGATTCACCAGCACCTCCTCCATCCGCTGCGGATCGGCGTGCGCCCACGTAGGTGCCTCGCATTCATTCAACGTCAACGTGTGGCGATGTTGCTCGATCAAGGGGGCCACTGTCTGAATGGCGTGCTGCACCAGCTCGTGGAGGTCCACGGTCTGCATGTTCAGATGGATACGGCCGTTGATGACGCGCGAGACCTCCAGCAGATCACTTACGAGCTTGGTGAGGTTGCCCACCTGGCGATCGATGATCTCCAGGGCCTGCCGCTGGATCGGGTTCGTGTCGGGGAGTTGCTGGAGCTTCAACAGGTGCACCGCCGATCGGATGGGCGCCAACGGATTGCGCAGCTCATGGGAAAGCATGGCGATGAACTCATCCTTGCTGCGAGCCTCATCGGCCAAGGCGACGGCCTGCAGCGCGATCTGTTTCTCAAGCCGTACACGATCGGAGATGTCGCGCACATTGCACTGTGCCACAAGGCGATCATCCTCCAGATAAACATTGGCGATGAACTCCACTTCCACGGTTTCCCCGCGCTGGTTCTGCACAGGCAGGTGCTCATAGCGGATGTAACGATCGCGTTGAAGTTCACGGAAGGCTGCCTTGTTCTCCTCGATGTCCGCGAACATGCCGATCTCGTAGAGCTGTTTACCGAGCAGTTCACCCGATTCCAAGCCGACCAATCCCTCCATGAAAGCATTGGCATCAATGATCTTGCCGGTGTGCGCGTCCAGGATCAGGATGCCATCCTTCGCGGTCTGGAACAGGCGACGGTAGCGCACTTCGGCCTTA
>JADZGG010000207.1 GCA_020854015.1 Flavobacteriales bacterium | reverse complement strand
CGCTTGGGCGTGAGCGGATCGTTGTAGCCGATGAAGCCGATCTTGACCCCGGCCACGCGCTTGGTCCAATAGGGCGGAAAGATGAGCTCGCCTTTCAGTTCCGCGTTCTTGTCGCCGGAAGCAAGCGCTGCATCCGGATACGGCGCATGGAACATGTTCGCGCAGACTTTGTCGGCCTTGTAGGCGCCAAGGTCCTTCAGCATCATCTCCTTACCGTAGATCACCTCCCAGTTGCCAGGCAGCACCAGGTCGTATCCGATGCGGTCCATCAACGGCACCAGCGCGCGGCCTTCGCTCATGGCCGCCACTCCGCCGCCCTGGAAGCAGTCGCCGCCGTCGATCACGATGGTGTTCTCCGGGTCCTCCGCACGCAGCGTGTCGATCATCGTCTTCAGCACGCCGAAGCCACCGCGCTTCTTGTACACTGCCTGCTTGTTCTCGTAGAAGAACTCGTCGTGCGTGTGCAGTTGTGCGTGGATGTCGCTGGTGTGAAGGATGGTGAACTTGCGCGCCTTGCCATCCTGTACCGCCTTACTGCTGACCAACTCGCGTCGTTGCTGTTCGTCGCCAAGCGCCCCCATGGCCAGGCTGGGACCGAGCGTCAAGCCTGCGCCCAACGCACCGAGGGAGCGGAGCATCTGCCTGCGGCTCACGCCGTTCTCCGGCTCGTCATGGGCGCCACAGGTACATCCGGGAAGGTGTTCGATGGTGCTCATGGCTTGCTGGTCTTTCTCGCTTCGGCAATGGGGCCGAAGGGTCCGAACTTATGCTGGATCTCTGGGAAACGGTCCGCATATGGGCCGAAGGGATGGTCCAACGGCTTGCCTGCGATCTTGGGCCAGTCCTTCGATAGGTCACGAGAAGGGCGCTGACGCGAGTTGATAAATGCTGCCACATCCCAAGCCTCCTTATCCGTCAAGATCGGGTCCGCCCAGGTGGCGCCCTGCGGCATGTTCGCCTTCACGTATCCAGCGAAGCGGCTAAGGCGGTAGAGTCCCGCGCCGATGTTGTAGCTATGCTCACCCCATAGTGGCGGATACTGGTAGGTGGTGCCTGAAGCGGTGAACACGCCTTGTCCGTCAGCTTGGTGACAGCTCATGCACTTGGCCGTGTAGATCGCGGCTCCGTTGGTGGTGTCGGCAGGACGGTCGAGGAAGGCCAGTTCCACGATGCCGCTGCCCTTCGGCTTCTGCTTCGCCTTGATCCCGCTTCCGAGCCATTCCATGTAAGCCAGGATCGCCTTCATCTCGTGGCTGGTGGTGTCGAGCGCCCTACCGTTCAGGCTGCGTTCGAAGCAATCGTTCACGCGTTTCGCGGCGGTCTCCACGGCGCCGCTCCGCTCCCGGAACTTCGGGTAAGTGCTCCACACCGCGCCGTAGTTGTTGCCCCATGGCTTGGTACCCGCGTCGAGGTGGCAGTTCTCGCAGTCCATGCCGTTGGTGATCGATGCGACGCTCCCTTTCGGACCGAAGTAGGCCGAAGTGTTGTGCACGAGTTCGCGCCCATAACGTACCAGTGCCTCCCGGTCATCGTTGAGGTACGCGAGCTGCATCGTGTCCGGTCCGAGCCACAGGCTGTCCGGTCCGTATGAGGCCACCGTGGGCGGTGGCTCTTCGAACAAGCTATTCGGTAAGGCCATCAGCAGCACAAGACCACCGATCAGGGCAAGCACCAAGCCTCGTGTCCAACGCGAACGGTTCTCGTTGAACGGGATGCCGGCTCGTTCGCTCAGCACCTGGGCAGCCTCGTCCACCACCACAAGGTAGAGGAAGACCACCAGGGCGGCGAAGAGAGCGATGAGCGGCGCGGTCATGGCCGGTGATCAATGCGGGAGCTTGTCGCGGAAACGCCCATACACATACGTGCCCGCCACCGCGCTAAGGAAGGTGACGATGACCACGGAGAATCCGGCGCCGACCTGCGCGAACAAGGGGCCAGGGCACGCGCCCGTGATCGCCCTGCCCAGCCCGAAGATCAGTCCACCATCGAGGTTGCCCTTGTTGAATTCCTTCTTCGGGATGTGGATCGTTTCGCCATGAACGGTCCTCAGCTTGAGCCGCTGGATGAGCTGTACGCTGATGAGCCCCACGAACACCGCGGTGCCGATGACGCCGTACATGTGGAAGCTCTCGAAGCGGAACATCTCCTGGATGCGGAACCAGCTGATGATCTCGGCCTTCACGAACACGATGCCGAAGAGGATGCCCCACACCGTGTACTTGAAGTTGTACCACCAGGGATGCTTCAGTTCGCTCTCGTTCACGCACATGGCGTCAAGCTCGCGCGCGCTCAGGTCCGCGTCGGCGGTGGACGCTTGTTCGAGATTCGTGCTCATGGCGTCAGAGGGTGAGGAGATAAGGAAGGATGAACCAGGTCATGACGATGCCGCCCACCATGAACATGATGGTGGCCACGAGGCTCGGCCATTGCAAACTGCTGAGGCCCATGATGGCGTGACCGCTGGTGCAGCCGCCGGCCCAGCGCGTGCCGAAGCCGACCATGAAGCCGCCCAGCACGATGAAGATGAGGCCGCGCACAGTGAAGAGCTGGTCCCAACTGAAGATCTCCGACGGAAGCAGTTGTGTGGTGTCGGTGATGCCCTTGGTGGCCAAGTACGCCTGCGTGGACTCCGCCAGTATGATCGGATCCGGGTTGCTCAGAAATTGCGCACCGATGAATGCGCCGATCGCGATCCCCCCAACGAAGAAGAGGTTCCATGCCTCCTTCTTCCAGTCGTATTTGAAGAACGTGATGTCGCCCGGCATGCAAGCCGCGCAAAGGTGCCGGAGCGAGCTGCTGATGCCGAAGGTCTTGTTGCCGACGAGCAACAGATAGGGAACCGTTAATCCGATGAGCGCTCCGGCCACGTACCAAGGCCAGGGTTGCTTGAGGGTTTCGAGCATGGTGATCTGCGTTGAGGATGACGATCGTCAGGGTGGTCGTTCGAGGGCCGAAAAAGGCCCAGGCCTCACGACCCGGGCCTTTTTCGATAGGATCTTACTTCTTCAGTGTGCTAGGGCAGACGTAATCGGTCACCTTCACGTCGGTCTTCTTGATGGCGTTGAACCCGCCAGCCACTTCGACCAGGTTGTGGTAGCCGCGGGCCTTGAGCAGGCTGGCCGCGATCATGCTCCGGTAGCCACCAGCGCAGTGAACATAGTTGGGTTCCTCCTTGCTGAACGCCGCAAGGTTCTGGTTGATGAACTGCAACGAAGCGTGCCAGGCACCGTCGACATGCTCCGCTTCATACTCGCCATCCTTACGCACATCCACCACGCGCAACTTGTTCGCATGGAAGCGCTTGGCGAACTCATCGGCACTGATGCTATCGATGGTGTCGACATCCAGTCCGGCATCCTTCCAGGCCGTGATCCCTCCCTTGAGGTAGCCGAACACATTGTCATAGCCCACTCGCGCCAGACGCGTGACCACTTCATCCTCTGTGCCTTCGTCAGTGACGAGCAAAAGCGGGTGCTTCACATCGGGGATCATGGCGCCTACCCACGGAGCGAAGTCACCCTTGATACCGATGTTGATGGAGCGTGGCACGAAGCCATCCTTGAAGGTCTGGGCACCGCGCGTGTCGAGCACGAGCGCACCTTCGGTCTCAGCCACGAGTTCGAACTGTGCTGGTGTCAGTGCGCGAAGACCTTTCTCCTTCACGATGTCCACGCTCTGTATCACCCCCTTGTTCATGGCGACGTTCTGGGGGAAGTAGGCCGGTGGCGGCAGCAGACCGTCCGTCACCTCCTTGATGAACTGCTCCTTGGTGGCCGCCTTCAGTGCGTAGTTCACTTGCTTCTGGTGGCCAAGTGTGTCGAACGTCTCTTTGCTCATGTTCTTGCCGCAGGCGCTTCCCGCCCCATGCGCGGGGTACACGATCACGTCATCAGGCAGCGTCATGATCTTGGTATGCAGGCTCTCGTAGAGGTATCCTGCAAGGTCCTCTTGGGTGATCGATCCCATTTTCTGGGCCAGGTCAGGGCGACCCACATCACCGATGAAGAGCGTGTCGCCACTGAAGATGCAATGGGGCTTGCCGTTCTCATCGAGCAGTAGATATGTGGTGCTCTCCATGGTGTGGCCTGGGGTATGCAGCACCTTGATCGTGAGCGATCCGACCTTCAGCTGCTCACCGTCCGAGGCGATGTGCGCCTCGAAGCTCGGCTTGGCGTTCGGGCCGTAGACGATCGTGGCACCGGTCTTCTTTGAGAGGTCCAAGTGACCGCTTACAAAGTCCGCGTGGAAGTGCGTCTCCAGCACGTACTTGATCTTCGCGCCGCTCTTCCCTGCACGTTCCAGATAGGGCTGCGTTTCGCGGAGCGGATCGATGATGACGGCCTCACCGTTGCTCTCGATGTAGTAGGCGCCCTGGGCAAGGCAGCCGGTGTAGATCTGTTCGACTTTCATGGAGGTTGAATTTACGGGGTGGTGGGGCTGAAGGACTTGATCAGTTCAGGTTGGACAGCTCCTTGGTGATGATGTAGAGGCCCATCGCCAGCACGAACCAGCCGAAGGCAGGCTTGAGCTTTTCGTTGGGGATGCGCTTGCTGAGGATACTGCCGGCGATGATGCCGACTATGGCGATGGCCGAGAACACGAGCAAGAAGTTCCAGTCGATGACCTCGTTGCCCTTCAGGTCGCCGGTGAAGCCGATGAGCGACTTGGCCGCGATGATGATGAGCGAAGTTCCTACCGCCTGTTTCATGGGGAGCTTCGCTAGAAGCACCAGGGCCGGAATGATGAGGAAGCCGCCTCCCGCGCCCACCAGCCCGGTGATGGTGCCCACCACGGCGCCTTCGGCTAGGATCAGTGGGTAGTTGAACTTCACCTCGCCCGCGCCGGTATCGGCGTTCTTCTTCTGCTTGCGGATCATGCTGTAGGCCGCAGCGACCATCAGCAGCGCGAAGAAGATGAGCATGCCGAGCGACTTGCTCACGGCGGTGGCGCCGATGCTGAACAAGGGGTCGGGAAGCGCTGGCACCAGGTAGGCCCGGGTCAGGAACACCGCTGCGATGCTCGGGATGCCGAACACCAGGGCCGTGAGCCAGTGGATGTTCCCCAGACGCATGTGACTGAAAGACCCGATCAGACTGGTGAAGCCCACGATGAACAGCGAATACGCCGTGGCCAGCACAGCATCCACACTGAACAGGTACACGAGGATGGGCACCGTGAGGATGGACCCGCCACCGCCGATGAGGCCGAGGGACAGACCCATGAGCATGGCGCCGATGTATCCAAGGATCTCCATGCTCACAGTGTTTCGCAGCAATGTTCTATGTTCCGGATGATCTTCATGAAGTCCGGTTGGGCCAGGTAATAGAAACTGTACTTGCCCTCTTTCTCGAAATCGACCAGGCCCTTGTCACGCATCAAGGTCAGGTGTTGGGACAGGATCGCCTGTTCCAAGCCGAGCAGATCGGTGAGTTCCAGCACGCACAGTCGCTTGTTCCGGCCCAGCAGGTCCAGGATCGCCAAGCGTTGCGGATGGGCCGCCACTTTTAAAAGTTCACTGGCGCGAACCAGTTTCTCCGCACCTACACGTTGGTCTAGCGTTGCTGTGGACATGGCCGTTCGTTAACGGCACAAATGTATAGCTATGTCACTATGTGAAAATCGTGACCTACGTCACATCGATCACAGGAGGCGGTCACAGGACGGAAAGCAGGCGCGCACCGAACTCCTTCACCTGCCAGTTCCGTAGACCGGGCAATGCAGTGAGCTCATCCAAGCTCTTTGGCAGCAGCCGGGCGATGTCTGCGAGCACGTAATTGGGGCACACAATGCCTGGGCGCAGTTGATGTTCGACCATCAGTTCTTCCCGAACGATCTTGAGCCGCTTCAGGCGCTCCTCATAATCGTCGTCCCGTTCGTAACGCTTGGGTCGCTCCAGTCGGGGCCATTCTTCTTTCGGAAGGGCAAGGCCATGTTGAATGGCCTTCATGATCGCGCTGCCGTTACGCTGAAGGGCGTTCTCGCCGACCCCTTTGCGCTTACCCAGTTCGATCATGTCCGCCGGTGGGTCTTTGCTCAGGTCGATCAGCGTGTCGTTCCCAAGCACCATGAAAGGAGCACGGTCCAAGCGTTCGGCCAGGTTATCGCGCCAGGCGTGGAGCTCGCGAAGAACCGCCAGTTGACGTGGCTTCAGGACCTTCGCTCCCTTGATGCGCAGAAAAGCCGGCTCTTCCGCGCCGGTATCAGCGTAAGGGATGCCCACCAAGTGCGCGAATTCCTCTGCGGCCCAGCTCCAGCGCCCCATTTGCTCGAGCCTTTTCTTCAGAATGTCACGAAGGCCGATCAGGTAAGTGGTGTCCATCGCGGCGTATGCCAGCATGTCCTCCGGTAATGGCCGCTTGCTCCAGTCGGCCTTCTGAAAGCGTTTGTCCAGAGTGACTCCGAAGTGCTTGTTCAGGTTCGCCGCCAGACCCAGTTCCGGTTCGTTCAGCAGTTCGGCCGCCACCATGGTGTCGAACACGCGCAGCACACGATGGCCACCGGCCCGCTTCAACATGCGCAGGTCGTAGTCGGCATCGTGTATCACCCACTCAGTGCCGGTTCCAGCCAGCGCTTTGCCCAGCGGTTCCAGGTCAGGCAGTGTGAGCGGGTCCACCAGCCAGGTGGTGTCGCGGGTGCTCAGCTGGATCAGACAGATCCGTTCAGTGTAGCGGTGGAAGCTGCTGGCCTCGGTGTCCAAGGCCACGATGGGCTCTTTGGACAAGCGCTCCATCAGGGCGGAGAGGTCCTCGTGACGTGTGATGAGCGTGTAGGCGGAGGCCACGGGCGGTTCGGGTGCGGGAGGGGTGGATGGGCCCGGACGGCAACGAAGTAAGGAAGAAGGAGCGGTTCCCCAGCCCGGTTCAGCCTAATTGGAAGCTGCGCATGCTGATACTTCCCATTTCCATGCCGCTGTGCAGCTCCGTGAGCGGTTCACCTGAACCACTGGCACCCAGTGTGTAAAGCAGGGGCAGGTAGTGATCGTTCGTCGGGTGGGCAAGGCGGGCCGTGGCTCCCAAGGTCTCGTAATGCACCAAGGCCTGGTGATCCCCGGTGGTCAACTTTTCCTGGACGAAGCGGTCGAACTCCAACGCCCAATCGTACGCGCCGGTCGGGTCGTTCCAGTTTAATCGTCCCAGGTTGTGGACCACATTTCCACTGCCCAGGATCAGAATGCCTTCGTTTCTCAAGGCTTGCAGGTCCTGCGCCAACTTGAAGTGCTCTTCCATGCTCGCACCCCAGTTGAGACTGAGCTGGAAGACGGGAACATCGGCCTGCGGATAGATGTGTTTGAGGATGGTCCAGGCACCGTGGTCCAAACCCATTTCGTGGTCCTCGTGGACGGCGAAGCTCTTCACGGCCGCTGCTGTGCGGTGGGCGGCATCGGGGGCTCCGGGAGCGGGGTATTGCACTTCGAACAGCTCCTGTGGAAAACCACCGAAGTCATGGATGGTCTCGGGCTTGGGGTTCACGCTCACCATGGTCCGACCCGGGGTCAACCAGTGGGCACTGACGACCAGCACCGCTTTCGGCCGCTCCAGCTTGCGGCCCAGTTCTGCCAAGTGACGCGTGAAGGCGCTGTCCGCCAAGGCGTTCATGGGGCTGCCATGCCCGATGAAGATGCTCGGCATGCGGGGCCCCGGACCTTGGTCCCGGGTCTGTTGAACGAAGTCCTTGAGGTTCATTGCGCTTACACCGCCCGCAGCCAGCGCGGAAAGACCGAGGAAACGACGGCGATGCATGTGTTATTCGCTAGAGCTTCGGCTCCAGCATCACACAAATATACTTTCCATGGAAAGCAATAAACGACCACTGTGCAGCAAGCTGTTGGATTGCTGCGAGAAGCCTAGACGAATTTCTCGCCCCACTCAGCGGTAGCGTCGTTCACGAACTGCTTGATCTTCTGCTCGTCGTGCTTGCGCACCACCAGCAGGGCGTCCTTCGTGCTCACCACGATGTAGTCCTCCAGTCCTTGGAGCACCACAAGGCGGTCGTCGTGCATGTGCACAACGTTGCGGGCGCTATCGTAAAGCATCACTTGTTCTCCCACGGTGGCGTTGCCGTTGGCATCGTGCGGCAGGTGCTCGTACAGGCTGCCCCAGGTGCCCAGGTCGCTCCAACCGAAATCGCTGGTGACAACGAACACGTTCTTCGCCTTCTCCATGATCCCGTAGTCGATGCTGATGTTGGCGCATTCACTGTACACGCCCTCAATGAAGCGTGCTTCCGCCGGGGTGCTGTAAGCCTCATGGCCGGCCTCGAAGGCCTTTTCCATCTCGGGCAGGTGCATGGCGAAGGCCTTGCGGATGCTCTTGACGGTCCAGATGAGGATGCCGCTGTTCCAAAGGAACTCGCCGCTCTCCATGAACTTCAACGCCGTGTCGTGGTCAGGTTTCTCGGTGAACGTGCGAACACGTTTCACGCGGGGGTGCGTGGTACCGGCCTCATCGCTGAACTGGATGTAGCCATAGCCTGTATCCGGCCGACTGGGCATGATGCCGAGAGTCACCAGACAGTCGTGCGTGGTGGCTTGCTCCAGAGCGACGCGCACGGTGTCATGGAACTCGCCTTCCTTCATCACCAGGTGATCGCTTGGGGCCACAATGATGCGGGCCTCGGGATCACGCTTGTGGATCACGTGGTTCGCGTAGGCCACACAAGGTGCGGTGTTACGGCGGCTGGGCTCCAGGAGGATCTGGTCGTCCTTCAACTGAGGCAGTTGAGCCTTCACGATCGGGGCGTACTGCGCGTTGGTCACCACCATGATGTTCTCCGGTGGGCAGATCGCCAGGAAACGGTCGAAGGTCTGTTGGATCAAGGTGCGCCCAAGACCGAGGAAATCGAGGAACTGCTTGGGGTATGCGGTGCGGCTCATCGGCCAGAAGCGGCTTCCGATGCCACCGGCCATGATCACGCAATACGTATGACGGTCGCTCATGTTGGATCTCTGTCGCAATTGGCCCTAAGAGGCCCTACGGGTCTGCATCGGCTGTTCCACATGCACTTCCGCCATGCGGTCAATAAGGTAGATGCGGCGGTCGTTGAGGCACCGGCAGCGGTATCGGGTGCGGAGCTCGGGGCCTTTCACGAACAGCTTTTGGTTGAACCGGAAAATGGTGCTTTCACGCAATTCCTCCAGGAAAGGTTTCGGGTCCCGGTCGTAGCGCCGTAGGATGCGCATCAGGTTGTGGTCGGTGCAACTGCTGCTCGGCGCATCCTCAAGGTGGTGCTCCAGCGCGTGCAGCAGGTCCGCGGGGAACACCTCCCTGGTCATGAAGGGGCGCATCATCCGCTTGAATTCGGTCTTCCACTCTGCTCCGTGCGGCTCGTGACGCTTGTACTTCTGGAATGTGACGTAATGCGCGAACTCATGCACAAGCACCACGAGGAAGGCATATTTGTTCAGCTCTTCGTTCACGCTGATGCGGTGTGGCAGTGTACGTGTGCCCACGCGGTAATCCCCGAGCTTGGTGGACCGTGTCCGTGCTACGCGCACCTTCAACGGATTGCGACGCAGCCAGTTCTCCACCACAGGATAGGCCCCAGCGGGAAGGTGGGCCCGCAGTTGCAACAGGTCAGTTGCACGCTCCATCAGCGGTCGGGTGTGGTCCGTTCAACTTCATCG
>JADZGG010000206.1 GCA_020854015.1 Flavobacteriales bacterium | reverse complement strand
TGCCTGGCTCAGCTCGCTGAGCACTCAGGGTGAAGAACAAGGCCGCGGCTCACTGGCCCGTGCTATGCGTGTGGTCCTTGCCCATGACGGCGAGTTGGAGGTGTCCAGCGATGGCCCGGGCAAGGGCTGTTCCTTCACGTTGCAGCTACGTTCGACGACGTAGCAGTGTTCCAAGGCTTCTTCCTGGAACAGGCGCACCGCCTGTTCTAGTCTTCGGCGCGTTTGATCTGCTTCGCCACGCGCTGCTGGCGGCTGTTCATGGCCACGGTGAAGGACATGTTGTCACCCAACTTCAGATCCGCGAAAGGCACCTCGATCAGGTCGTCGTGCAGGAAGAACAGGTTGTTGTCCGGGAATCGAATGAAGCCATAACCGTTGTGCAGGCTCATGATCTCGCCGGTGAAACGCTCATCGCTCGGGTAGTCGCTCATGCTCACCAGCGGCTTGTCCGCAGCGACCGGGTCCAAATCGCGCGGTACGCTCTCCTTCAAAACGAAGAGCTCCCGGATCACCTCGTCGTTGTCCTTCAGACCTTCATCCACCAGGTTGGCCATCTCCAAGGGATAGGTCACCTCGTTCCAAAGGTCCGTGCTGGTGCGGGTGGTCTGAAGCTCGCCGCTCTGCTCATCGGTGAACTCGAAGTCCCACCCCAGGAGCATGGTCTTGCACCCCAGAGCATGCAACTTGCGCACCAGCGGCACATGGTCCCCGTCGCTCGCGATCAAGGCCACCACATCGTAGCGCTTGAGCATGCAGAGCTCGTAGGTCTCCAATGCCATCAGTACGTCAATGCCTTTCTCCTTCTTGCGCCCCTGCATATCCTTCACAGGCAGGTAATGCGTCTGCACACCGTTGTACATCAGCACATCGTCGAACACACGATCATAGTACAACTGGTTCGGTTTCTCATTCGCATCGCGGGCACTGAAACGGCCCCGAAAGAAGTGCGCGTCGATGATGTGGCAGAGATTCGGGGTCACCCCTTCCTTCTCGGCCACCATGTGCTTGATGAAATCGTGCAACCCGCCGATGTGAAGACGTCGGTGGTGCGCATGCACGTAGTTGTAGTAGTTGCTGACGTGGCTGAAATAGCTTCCGTCGTAGAACACGCCGACCTTGAGCGCGCGGTTCCCAAGCATGGAGGTTGACATAGGATAGGAATTCCAAAGGGCGCAAATCTAGTACGCCTTGGGACCCGTGGCATGGAGCTTGACAGCCCGTTGTGCCGGTGTTGAACGACCGGGTCTAACTTGCGCCCATGCCGATACGGGGCATCCTACTCCTGTTGCTGGTCCTCACGGGCCCAATGGTCCTTGCGCAAGGGTCCGAGGTGCCCGGTGCGCTCCAGTTCACCCGCACGGTGAACCTACCGCTTTCCCGCGCCCAGGTGGCCGCCTTGGTGAGCGCGGCCTGGGAGAACAGCTTCGCCCTTGACCCCGGTGCCAAGCTCGGCTCGGTCGAGATCCAAGGCCCCACCTTCGAGGGTTCAGCGCGCATCCCGTTCCGTTCCGAAATGGTCACCGGCCGCGAACAATCCGCCGGTAACATCCACTACCGGGTAAGCATCGTTGCCGAGAACGGCACCTGCCAGGTGCGTGTGTCGAACATTCGCCACACAGGTTCCACCAGCGCCAAGAGAGATCCCATCGACATCGGTGTGCTGCGGGAGCAAGCCCCCGGCGACTACCGGCTACCTGGTTTGTCGCGCAGTACGGCGATCGCGCTGCACAACGAGGCGCGCGACCTGGCCACGACCCGCCTGCAACAGCTGCTGGGCCGGTTCGAGAGCACCCTCAGGGACCGCGCGGCGCCGTAGCGAAACCCTGCCACGGGGCACACGTTGAAAGGCCAGAACCTTTTCTCCGTGAGCTCTTCCAACTGGCGCATCTGGCCCCTTATCGCTGCCGTCCTGGCCGTGCTCTTCATCAGCTGGGACCTTTCTTTGCTCTCACGTGCCCGAGGGCTGCAGGATCGCATCAGCAGGCAAGTGGAGCTGCTCCACGAGCTCAGCGACCTCAACGCCGCCATCAACCAGTTGAGCCTGGTGCACCGCGTGGACATCAACACCGGCCAGACGAACTGGAGCACGGAGCTGGAGAAGGTGAACGAACGCATCCGCCGCACGCACGCCCAATATCGCAACGAGCCAGGCGTGGAGCCCTTGCCCGACCTGCTCGCACCCGTTCTGCACGCCTGCGATTCCCTGCACGGCGAAGTACTGGCGCGCAAGTCCATGCCGAGTGATGCGCGCATGCCGGAAGCGGTGTTCCAGATGATGGTGCAACGCGGCCAGAAGCACGTGGACCAGGGACAACGCAAAGTGCACGAACAAGGACTGAGCAACCACACGAACGCCCTCAGCGCACGTTGGGATGAGGCTCAGGCCCTGATGTTCCTGGCCTGCGCTTTCGCCGTGGTCTTCGCACTGCTGGTGGGCATGACACGCCGCCTTCTGGTGGAAAGCCGGCTGCGCGCCGAGCAGATGCAGATCGCCAAGAAGAACCTGGAGCATACCCACAAGGAATTGCGGGAGACCATGCTCAGCAAGGAGGAAAAAGAGGTGATGATCAAGGAGATCCACCACCGGGTGAAGAACAACCTGCAGATCGTGAAGAGCCTCATCCGCTTCCAGACCGACCAGGTGGAGGATGTGCGTGTGAAGGAGCTCTTCAACGAGTGCATCAACCGTGTAGGCGCCATGGCACTGGTGCACGAGCAGACCTACCTGAGCAAGGACCTCGCGAACATCGACGTCAAGACCTACCTCGAAAGCCTGGTGCGCGATCTGATCCATGCATACGCCGTAGGCATCCGCTTGAAACAGGACATCGACATCCAGGTGCGCACCCTGAGCGTGGACACCTTGGTGCCCATGGGGCTGCTCATCAACGAGATCATCAGCAACAGCTTCAAGTACGCGTTCAAAGGCCGGAACGAACGCCTGCTCACCGTGCACTTGAGCGGCAGCGAGGACGGTGGCCTGCACTTGCGCATCGGTGACGATGGCCCCGGTATGCCCAGCCGCGACAAGTGGGACCGCCCCAACAGCCTCGGTATGGAACTGATCCAGACCCTCGCCGGTCAGCTGGATGCCCGCATCGACCTGATGCCTGTGAGCGGCACGCACTATGAGTTGATCAGCGACAAGCTGGTCCAGAAAAAGGTGGCCTAGGGTCAACGGCCCGTCCCCTTCCTTCTCCCCTGCAAAAACTTCCCGTCGGCTACTTTCGTGCCCTCAATCCGAGGCCATGAAACAAACCCTTGTTGCCGCTGTCGTTCTGCTCGCTGCATGCGGCACGCCGACCGAACCCACAGAGACGAAGACCGTGGAGAAGATCACCTATCCAGAGACCCGCAAGGACAGCACCGCAGGCGACGACCTGCACGGCACCTTCGTGGCCGACCCCTACCGCTGGCTGGAGAACGACACGAGCGAAGAGACCGCCGCCTGGGTGAAGGCCCAGAACGCCGTGACGCAGGACTACCTCGGCAAGATCCCCTACCGCAAGGACCTGGCGAAGCGCTACGAAGAGCTGTACAACTTCCCGAAGGTCGGTGCGCCTTTCAAGGTGGGCGACCTCTATTTCGTGGACAAGAACACCGGACTACAGAACCAGTTCGTTCACTATGTGCGCAAAGGGTTGGACGGCGAGGACAAGGTCTTCCTCGACCCCAACGCCATCGACGCCGCAGGCACCACCACCTTCAGCCTGATGGGCGCCAGCAACGACGATCGCTACATGGCCGTGGGTGTGCAGAAGGCCGGCAGCGACTGGCAGGACATCACCGTGTGGGACCTCAGCACCATGAAGCAGATGCCCGACGTGCTGAAGTGGGCCAAGTTCAGCGGTGTGGCCTGGTACAAGGACGGATTCTTCTACAGTCGCTATCCCGAGCCGCAGAAAGGCACGGAGCTCAGCGCTGCCAGCAAGTTCCAGAAGGTTTACTACCATAAGATCGGCGACGACCAAGCGAACGACAAGCTGGTGTGGGAGGACACGAAGAACGGCGATCTCTATGTTGGTGCAGGCGTGACCGAGGGCGAGGAGTTCGCCACGTTGTATGTGAGCACCGGCACCGATGGCTTCGAGATGTACTACCACGACCTGCGCAAGGGAGGCATCCCCACCCCTTCCACTAAATGGACGGCGCTGCAACAAGGCTTTGACCACAAGACCAGCATCGTCGACTTCGTTCCTGCGAGCGGCAAGTTCCTGGTGATGACGGAGGTCGACGCCCCCAACTACCGCCTCGTGGAGGTGGATCCCGCCAACCCGGCCAAAGAGAACTGGAAGAACATCATCCCCGAGAAGAAAGAACTGTTGGAAAGCGTGAGCACCGGCGGCGGTAACCTCTTCGCCAGCTACCTGAAGGACGCCACCACGCGCATCTACCGTTACAAGCAGGATGGCAGCGGTGAACAGGCGATCCAACTGCCCGACCTCGGCAGTGCCGGTGGCTTCGGTGGAAAGCGCGACGCCACCTTCGGATTCTACAGTTTCAGCAGCTTCACCGATCCGGGCACCATCTTCAAGTACGACTACGCCACGGGCAAGAGCGAAGTGTTCAGCCGCCCCGAACTGAAGTTCGATCCTTCACAGTTCGTCACCGAACAGGTGTTCTATCCCAGCAAGGACGGGACAAAGGTGCCCATGTTCATCGTGCACCGTAAGGATGTGCAGAAAAGTGGCAAGAATCCCACCCTGCTCTATTCCTATGGAGGGTTCAACGTAAGCCTCAGCCCGAGCTTCAGCACCAGTCGTATGCTGTTGTTGGAGCAAGGCGGCGTGTTCGCGCTGGCCAACCTTCGTGGCGGCGGTGAATACGGTGAGGACTGGCACAAGGCCGGCATGAAGGAGAAGAAGCAGAACGTGTTCGACGACTTCATCGCTGCGGCGGAATACCTGATCGCGGAAAAGTGGACGGACACCCCGCACCTGGGCGTGAACGGTGGCAGCAATGGTGGCCTCTTGATCGGTGCCGTGATGACACAGCGTCCCGATCTGTTCGGTGTGTGCTTCCCTGAAGTTGGCGTGCTCGATATGCTGCGCTACCAGAAGTTCACCGCCGGTTTCGGCTGGGTGCCGGAATACGGCAGCGCGGACAACAGCAAGGCCGAGTTCGACTACCTCAAGGCCTACTCACCCCTGCACAACGCGAAGCCTGCGAAGTACCCTGCCACCCTCGTGATGACGGCCGACCATGACGACCGCGTGGTGCCTGCGCACAGCTTCAAGTTCATCAGTACCCTACAGCCTGCTCAGCAAGGTGATGCCCCAGTGCTCATCCGCGTACAGACCCAGGCCGGTCACGGAGCCGGGATGCCGACGAGCATGATCATTGAGCAGCAGGCCGACAAGTGGGCCTTCTTCTTCCACAGTGCGGGCGTGACGCCGACCTTCAAGACAGAGACCAAGCACTGACCTCAGACACCTGAACGTGAAGCCCCGATCTCTTCCGAGGTCGGGGCTTTCCGCATCCATTAGTTTCGACACATGGAATCGTTCACCCTCCGACCCTTTCGACCGGACGACCTGCAAGCACTCGTGAGGCATGCCAACGACCCCAGCATTGCCGCCAAGCTGACCGACGCGTTCCCACACCCCTATACCGAAGAGGCAGGACGTGCGTTCCTGGATCGCGTGACGACCGCTGATCCGCTCACGCACAAGACCATCGCGATCAACGACGAAGCATGTGGCGCCATCGGCCTTCACGCCCAGCACGATGTATGGCGGCGGAACATGGAGCTCGGCTATTGGATGGCTCGAGAGCATAGGGGCAGAGGCTACATGACCGAAGCGATCAGGCACATGACCGCGTTCGCGTTCGCGCACTATCCGCACATCGACCGGGTGTTCGCCCGACCTTTCGGAAGCAACATCGCCAGCCAGCGAGCCCTGGAGAAGGCTGGCTTCACACTGGAAGCGCGGCTGGTCGGAACCATGGTGAAGAACGGAGTGATCGAAGATGAGCTGATCTATGCGAGGCGGCGCTGATCCGACGATCCCAACACCGCTGCCGTCGAAAAGGACCGCAACACGGCTTCAACCCCATGCTAACTTGTGATCATGCGCACGCTTCTCATTTCTTCGATCACGGTGCTTCCGTTCTCGGCGCTCGCCACGATCTGGCAAGTGGGTCCAGGCTACACCTTTACGGCGCCGAGCCAAGTGAGCACGCTGGTGGGCGATGGCGACACCGTGAACATCGAAGCCGGCTCATACCCTAGCGACGTGGCGCTTTGGACGGCCGACGACCTGCTGTTGCGCGGTGTGGGCGGTCTTGCAGACCTGGAGAGCAACGGGCTGAGCTATGGTGGCAAGGCCATCTGGGTGATCCAAGGCGATCGCACTACAGTGGAATGGATCGCTTTTCGCGAGTGCAGTGTGCCCGACCAGAACGGGGCAGGCATCCGGCAGGAAGGACATCACCTCACCGTGCGCCATTGCCAATTCCAGGACAACGAGAACGGGATCCTCGCCGGAGAGGTACATCCGAGCACCATCCGCATCGAGCACAGTGAGTTCGCCTACAACGGCTACGGCGATGGATATTCTCACAACCTCTACATCGGCAACGTGGACTCGCTGATCTTCCGGTACAACTACAGCCACCATGCCCATGTGGGCCACGAACTGAAGAGCCGCGCCTGGGTGAACGTGATCGAGACCAACCGTTTCAGTAACGAGGCCGATGGCGACGCCAGCCGTGAAGTGGACCTACCGAATGGCGGCACGACCTACTTGATCGGCAATGTGATCCAACAAGGACCGCTGGGGCAGAATTCGAACCTTGTCGGTTACGGTCTCGAGGGGCTTACGAACCCGGATCCGCACGAGCTGTACGCGATCAACAACACCTTGGTGAACGAGAAGTCGGTGGGCAGCTTCTTCGCGGTGATGAACGGGACCGACCTCTTCAAGGCATACAGCAACATCCTCGCTGGCGGTGGAACCTGGACGCCGGGCTGGTGGCCAGCGACCGTGGACACCTTGGCCAATACGCGCATCACCGATATCGCCATGGTGCAGTTCATGGATGCTGCCGCCTACGACTATCGCATCGCGATCGGCTCACCTGCTGACGGAGGGGGCTTTCCAGCAGGCTCGTCGAACAGTGGATACCCCTTGGTCGCTGAATACGAGTATGTTCATCCTACGGATCGCATCCTCCGTTGCCAACAAGCCTTGCTGGATGTGGGAGCCTTTGAGACCTGCACAGCGACAGGACTTTCAGAAGGAAGGGTGAACATTGAACCCTACTTGTACCCCAACCCAGCAACGGACCTGGTCACGATCGTGCTTCCGGATGCCATGCCGTACGCCGCGATCCAGGTCTTCGATGCCCGAGGTCGAATGTTGGTACCGCCGCTTCAGCGCATGAGTGACCGTTATCTGATGGATGTGAGCGAACT
>JADZGG010000205.1 GCA_020854015.1 Flavobacteriales bacterium | reverse complement strand
TCTTGGAAGAGCTTGGCCTGTGGAACAAGAAACACGGCGAGGCGATCTTCGGAACGAAAGCCGGCCTGCCCAACGGTCACTTCTTCGGCCCGAGTACCCTTAGCGCGGACAGCACCACCTTGTACCTCTTCCGGCCGCATGGCGGTTGTGGTAGCGCTGAAGTGAAAGGGCTCGATAACAGGATCCTCTCCGCTGAAGTGCTCGGGCGATCAATGCCCTTGAAGCACCGCGTGGTCGGCAAGATCAGCTGGAGCAGTGTGCCGGGCCTGGTGTTCATCGATGTCCCGCAGGAAGCCTCGGATCCGTGGATGACGGTGCTGAAGGTGAAGCTCGAGGGGCCGTTGAAATTGTATCGGGGGGAGGGAGGCTATTGAGCAATGCCTATGCGGAACACGCTCGCGTTGCTGCTCTTCGTTTCCGCAACGATCATACATGCGCAAGTGGCCCTCATTCCCTGGCCGCGTGCGGTGGAGTGGCGCGATGGTGCCTTCCAGTTAACGCAGGTATCGCTCGTGGTGTCACCGGGGATGGAGAACGGCGCTGCGCCGTTGGAGGCGTACCTGGCGTCCATCGGTGCATTGTCCAATAACAACAACGAGCTGGTCCGGGTGGTGCACGTGCGACGCGACACACTTGTGCCGGCCGAGGGATACACGCTCGACATCGCAACTGAAAAGGTCACCGTCGGTGCGCGCACCACTGCTGGCGCCCTGCACGCCTTCCGGACCTTGCAACAGCTCGAGCTGCGCGACGCGGCTGGTGCGCGCAGTTGGCCCAGCGCATCCATCGAGGATGCACCGGCCATCGCTTGGCGGGGTACCATGTTGGATGTGAGCCGCCACTTCTACAGCGTGGACTTCCTGAAACGTTACATCGAGGAACTGGCAAGGCTCAAGCTCAACATCTTCCACTGGCACCTCACGGACGATCAGGGCTGGCGCGTGGAGGTGCGTAAGTATCCCAAGCTCACGGAAGTGGGGGCATGGCGCACCGATGCGGATACAGCGCGTTACGGCGGCTACTACACGCAGGAACAGATAAAGGAGGTGGTGCGGCACGCATCGGAACGCGGGGTGCAAGTGGTCCCGGAGATCGAGTTCCCCGGCCACTGCACCGCTGCGCTGGCGGCCTATCCATACCTGGGCTGTCGGAAGGACACCCTCGAAGTTCCCACCCGAGGAGGCGTTTTCCAGGACGTGTACTGCGTGGGTCAGGAAGCGACGTGGTCCTTCATGCAGGATGTGCTCGATGAGCTGGTGCCGCTCTTTCCTTCGGCGTACTTCCACATCGGAGGCGACGAGGTGCCGAAGGATCGCTGGCATGCCTGCCCTGTGTGTCACGACCGGATGGTGCGCGAAGGGCTTGCGGATGAACACGCACTGCAGGCGTGGTCGATCAAGCGCATCCAACGCATGCTGCAGGAAAAGGACCGTCACCTGATCGGCTGGGACGAGATCCTCGAGGGCGGCATGGATAAGGATGCGGTGATCGAAGTGTGGCGCGGAGAGGAACAGGCGGCGAAGGCACGCGCGAACGGGAACTCCATGATCCGCACGCTCTATTTCGATGCATCGCCCGCTGCCTTGAAGCTCGCCGATGTGATGCGGTTCGACCCCAGCGGTGGCCACAACGATCCCTTCTTGATGGGCGTGGAATGTCCGGTGTGGAGCGAGCGCATTGATGAGCGCAACATCGGCTACATGGTCTTCCCGCGCCTGCAGGCCTTTGCTGAGCGGCTGTGGTCCGTCATGCCGCCAGATGACCTGCGCGAACGCCTGAAGCCGCACATCACCCGGTTGGAACGCGAAGGCTGGATCACCGCCACGGCCGACAAGGACCTGTTCAATGTGGCGGTGCGGTACGATCCGGTCCAGGCGAACTGGCTGGTCACCACCGAACGGGGCCGTCCCGACATCAGCGTGCGTTTCGGGAACATGGACACGGCCGGCGTGACCACGGATTCACTGCGCACCTTTCGCACGGGCTGGCTGCACCTGGCGCCGGAATGGAGGGAGCGCGAGTTGCAGGACGAACGCGTCTTTCAGATGGAGAGCCATCTGGGCCTCGGCGCGAAGCAGAAGCTCTCGCATCCGCCGGACCCCAAGTACGGGCTGGATCCGGTGCAGGGCATGAGCGATGGCCTCCTCGGAACGGACGACTTCCACGATGGGCTGTGGCAGGGCTGGTGGGGCAAGGACCCGGTGATCGCCCTGGACCTGGGCGATGCGGAGGAGATCGAAGAACTGAGCATCCGTTGTCTGCAGGCGGTGTCGTCCTGGATCCTGCTGCCCCGGTTCGTGGAGTTCCAATACTCCGATGACGGGCAGCACTGGCGCCCGATACGGGGTGGTGACCACGATGTGCCGATCGAAGCGGGAGGCCAGCGCGTGTTCGATTTCAGTGTGAAGTTCGAGCACCCGATCCATGCACGGTACGTGCGGGCCATCCTCGTGAACGCCGGGAAGCTCCCTGCCTGGCACCTGGGCGCTGGCGGTGATTCGTGGATCTTCGCGGATGAGTTCGTGGTGCGATAGTGCTCACTCCCCGTGGACCACGATCTCGTCACAGAACAGCCAGCACTGCCCCTTGCTGCCATGCCATGTGGGAAGGTCGCCCAGGTTCTTCGCGGTGACGCGGAGGTACCGGGTTGACCGTGCAGGTTTAACCGCCGCGAATTTCCGGATGATCGACAGTGGCCCACGTTGGTCCGCCCCATCGGATGGGTGCGCCGCGAGCCGCTCCCAACGCTCCCCATCAACCGATGACTCGATCGCCACATGGGTTGGCAGGAGTATCCAGCTCTGTTGGTCTTGCAGAAAGCCGATGGAGAGCGTTTCGACCCACGTAGCCTCCCCCAGATCGATCGTCGCCACCATGTCATTGCCGTACCATCCTTGCCAGCCGAATTGGTAGTTGGTGCTTGCTGTGAAGCCGTCGATCAGCGCATCGGGTCCACCGCCAGGATAGCGCGCGTCGGGCGGTGTCTCGAAACTGATGGTCTTGCCGACGGCGAGATGTGATAGCGCGCCGTTCTTCAAGTGTGCGCTGAATTCGGCGAGGTATTCATCGGGTGTCAACCGCGTCTCGTGCAGCAACACATGCCCGTGCTTCTTCGCGCGGGCCACGAAGGTGTTCAGCAGCTCCGTGTAGTAGGGCTTCGCGATCCACTTGCCGGTACTGTCCTTCTCGAAGAGCCCGTTCGGTGCATGCGGCATCGCGCGGGCGATCTCCAGTTCGGCGAACATGATCCCCAGCCGGGCATCCTCCACGCGCCACTGGTAGATGGTGTCCTCGTCCATCACCGCGGCCTCGGCGCTGTTGAAGAGCATCTTGTAGCGCGAGAGGTTCAAGGGACTGAGGTAGCCTTCCTTGTGCGATTGCGGATGCTCGTAAAGCGTGAGGGCCTTGCCGCTCTTGTCCAGCTCGCGTTCCAGCAGGTGCGTGTACTTGTCGAGGTAGGTGCCCGCTTCGCCATAGAACCCGTCCATGAAGTGCGTGCGCAGCGAGTCCACGTTGAGGTCGGGGTTCCAGAGCAGTTTAGCCAAGAGGTAAGTGCGGAACTCGGGCATCTCACCGCCCGGCGACGAGAGCCCCTGCTCGAACATCATCGGCACGCCATTGTCGCGGAAGAGCTGCAGGTTGGGCGCGAGCACCTTCCAGTTGGGGAAGGGCATCACTAGGTGCGAGAAGTTGATCACATAGTCCCACACGATGATGTTGTGAGTGAGGTCTGACCATGCGCGCAGATCCGCAGTGAACGAACCGGGTTGATCCCGCGAAGCGATGGGCCTGCTGCGGTCCTCCTCGATGCTGCAGAGCATGATGTTCACGTTGCGGCGTGGCTTCGTCACCTTCGGTGCGGTGCGGCTGTACTGGTAGGCCAACGTACTGATCTCTTTGTCCCGGAAGTTCTCCGCCACGGCGTTGGCGAAGCGAATGATCGAACCACTGGGCGAACCTTCGATGCTGTCCGTGCGGTGGCACAGTGCGCACTGACAGTAGTTGAAGTTGTCCATCTGGCTCACGCTCCAGTATTCCGCGTGCGGTTTCCGCTGCATCATCGCACGCAAACTGTCCACCGTGATTTGTAGCACTTCGGGGTTGCTCAGGCATAACTGATCAGGCACGCGCACGCCATTGCGTTCTGCGAAATACTCCGGGTGTGCATCGAACTGCGCGGTCGGCACGAAGCGATGCATGGTGTGGACCCAAAGGCCCCAGTCGGGGTCTTCGGAGTCGCGGGTCTTCCTTACCTGACGCAGGTTGTGCCAGGCCGCGTACTCGTCATTCGTTGCTGGACCATAGTAGACCATTCTAAAGGTAAAGGGGGGGTCGTACCATATCTCTTCGATATCGCTGAACACCTCGATACGCTTTTGGCGTTCGAAGGAATAAGCCTCAGGTCCAAGTATGTCGACCCCGTTGAGCTCTTGAATGAAACGACGTGCCGCGTAACGGATGTAGCTGGGGTATGGTCCTCCGATGTAGATATTTCCATATGCTGCCTCTGTGAACCATTCATCGTGACTGAACGTGGAGATCCAGGCTCCGGTGGCCTTCGTGAGCGTGTCACCTGTTCCAATGAAGATGGTCTTTCCGCTTAGCGATTGAGTGATCGGAATCTTGAAGCCTGAGAGCGAGTCAATGCAGCGTTGGATGTAATGTGCGGCTTCCAGCGAAGGGCCGCTGTCAAGAGCTACAATGTGCCACTTGCTCTTCCCATTCTCGACAAGGATGATGGGCCCCTCTTGGGCCTGTGCACCAAGGGAGAGCAGCAGCGCAGCAGCGCCTGTCAGGACGTTACGGATGCACTTCATTCAGAACCGCGGCGAATTCAGTGGCCAGTATTCCACCTTGACGACCATCAGGCCTGCGTTTCGCTTCGGCTGTGGTCGTGGCAGCTGGATGACGAAATCGATCTTCTCGAGGCGAAGAGGGAGCGACTTTCCGCTGGCGAGCAAACTGGCTGCCTTGACCTCGCGAAAAGCCCACCACGGGAGCCGGATCTCTCCCGATGCTTCAGGCTCCAGGAACAGGTAGGCCGTGCTTTTCCGGTCGCTTTTCGTTCCGCGGTATACGCCGGTACCCCCGACCACCTGGGGGTCTTCGCATGGCAGCGCTCGCGTCCCATACACCGCCTCCCCGTTCACCTTCAGCCATTCGCCCACTTCCTTCAAGCGCACATAGGCCGTTGAGTCGAGCTGCCCGTCCGGCCCCGGCGCCACGTTCAACAGCAGGGATCCCCCGCGCGACACAACGCTCACCAGTGTTCGGATGATCTCATCCGTGCTCTTGTATTTCTCGTTGGGCACCCAGCTCCAGCTCGTGCCCATGGGCATGCAGGTCTCCCACGGCACACCGAGGTCCGCGTCGGGCACATGGCCTTCGGGCGTCACGTAGTTCTCGTACTCGCCGCCCACGGTGCGGTCCACCACGAGCAGGCCGGGCTGGTGCTTTCGCGCCATCGCAGCGATGCTGGCCATGTCGATGTCCTGGTCGATGAGGATGGCCTTCTGCCAGCTCACGTTCGTGTCGATGGTGTTGAGGGGCCGCACCTGGCCTCCATCGAGCCAGAGGATGTCCATGGGCCCGTAGCCCGTCATGAGCTCCTCGATCTGGCCGGATGTGAAGTCCTTGAACTGCTGCCAGCGCTCGGGGTAGCGCGTGGGCAGGTAGTTCACGTTGCGGTCCTTCGG
>JADZGG010000204.1 GCA_020854015.1 Flavobacteriales bacterium | reverse complement strand
TTTTCCTTCAGGACATCCTGCGAAGAATTGCCGCATCCATCCGGTCCAACAGGTTCGCGCTTGCAGGCGGTCATCAGCAGGACCATGGACAGAACAGGGAAGAGGAGAGCGTGCTTCATGTCGGTTGTGCTTGGGTACGTGAAACTAGTTGTTCCACCGTTCTGCACAAGGCCGCTTGAAATGAAGAAAGCCACCGAGATCCCTCGATGGCCTTCGTTCAATGCGTTGTTCGCTCAGTGCTGGATCTGCACGCGACGCTCCAAGGTGCGGTCGCCGAGCTGTGTGCGCAGCAGGTAATTGCCCGTGGCGAAGCGGTCCAGGCCACCGATCAGTTCGGTGTGGCGTCCGGGCTGGCGTGTCGCGGTGATCAGCTGTTCCACCACGCGACCGTTCAGGTCGTAGAGGATGATCTCCACGCGTTCCGCATCGCGCAGCGCGTAGTCCACCTTCACCATGTCGGAGACGGGGTTGGGGTACACGTTGATCTCCACGCCGGGGGCGAGCTCAAGGATGCTGGTGCTCAGCGCCGGGGTCACCACCTGGCTGCCGGTGTACACGTAGTCGCCCACCGCCTCATCGCCATCCGCATTGGAGGCCACGCCCGCATAGTAGAAAGTCACGTTGCCGATGTTGGTGTTCGGTGCCGTCCAGTCGAAGTTGAAGGCCTTGGAGTTGGCCGTATTGCCGCCGTCCAAGGTGTGTACGATGTTCTTGCGCGACACGCCGCTCACCGTCTTGCTCTTGATCGCTACGGACGTGTTGGTGGCGGTGAGCGTACCAGCGTTCGTGTTGGTGGAGGTCAACGCCTCCAAGCCCACACCGAACAGCGGTGATCCCGTGCGGGATACCGTGGCCGTCATGTGGTACACCGTACCGGGCACGTATTCCCAAGGGGCCATGTTCGTGGACGAGAGGCCGATGGATCCACCTCCGCTGTTCAAGGCGAAGTCGTTGTGGCAATCGGTGCAGTTCAGTTCTCCCGGGGAACCGGTCACGCCGGCCTTACCGTTGTCGCTGAGCGCTCCACTGCTGAGCAGCAGGATGCCGAACAGCGCCGAGGTGATGGTGGTGATCTTCGTAAGCATGTTGGGTGGAGTTGGTTTCGCTGCCAGGTGGGTTGAGCTTTCCAGTTGTTCTCGCGGTCGTGTTCTCGTTCGTTCAGCTCTATCCCTGTTCCGGCAGGTCCACGTTGTCGTGTGGCTGCAAATTGGCTTCGAATGTACCCGGCCAGCCAACTGCGAACGGATGGAACGGGTCGAATTGTGGATGGAGCGGGTGCCTCGGACCACAAGGGCCACACACGCTGAACAGCCCGTGTTCACAGGTTGTTCGGACGGTCCAACGCAGCGATGGCGTCGACCGGAATACGATCACGACCGACGACCTGCCTGCTTCGTCCGTTGAACACGAACGCCGTTCGCCCGCCCCCCCAAACGCAACGCTCCCCCGGATCCGAAGACCCAGGGGAGCGCGTTCTCTGACGAAGAAGCGTTGGTCTAGTTGCGCATCAGGCGCACCGAGCGGGAAGCACCATCCTGCGTGATGCGGAGGATGTACACGCCGGTCTCGTGACGGCTGAGGTCAAGTGTGTTCTGCACGCCGTTCAGCAGGCCTTGTTGCACGAGTTTGCCGGTCATGTCGGTCACGGTGTATGGCGCGCCGCCCTTGCTGAGCTGGATCGTGA
This sequence comes from Flavobacteriales bacterium, assembly GCA_020854015.1. Taxonomy (GTDB): domain Bacteria; phylum Bacteroidota; class Bacteroidia; order Flavobacteriales_F; family PHOS-HE28; genus PHOS-HE28. The sequence continues at coordinate 1,105 of JADZGG010000204.1, read as the reverse complement.
AGGCTCCGGCGGAAGGGTTGGGGAACACCTGCACGGCGCTCTGATCGAGTCCGTCCACGCCCGTGGCGATGTAGGTGTAGATGGCCGAGGTGCTGGAGCAACCGTCCACGGTCACCGTCACGGTGTAGTCGCCGCTGATCGCGGTCTCAATGAAGGCATCGGGAGCCCCGTTGATCGGCGAACCGAAGAGGTTCCACTGGAAGTCGCCCGTGCCGCTGGCATAGAGTGTGTCGGTGCCTTGGGTGATCACCGGTTCAGCCGGGATCGGGTTCTCCGTAACGTCGGTGCTGTTGCTCGGGTCCGAAGCGCAGCCGCCGGTGCTGGTGGCCACCACCGTGTACGTTCCGGTCGAATCTGCGGTCAGCGTAGAGGCCGTCGCGCCGTTGATCGCGTTGCCGTCCAGGAACCACTGATAGCTCAGGTCGGGATCGTTGCCGGCATCCAGCACCACGGAACCATCGGCGCAGAAGGTCGTGCTGCCTTGGGCGCTCACGGTCACAACAGGTATGGCTTCAAAAGCGAGCGTTGCTGAGGCCGAGGTGTAGGCGCAGCCGGTCTGGCTGTCCGTCACTTCCACGGCGTAGGCACCGGCGTCCGTAGCGCTGATGGAGGATTGGTCCGCACCGGGGATCACGTTGCCGTCCAGCGTCCACACGTAGTCCAGGTTGTTCAGGCCCGATTGGTCCACGGCCGTGATCGTAACGGCCGTGCCAGCGCAGGAGGTGTAGGATGTCTGGTCCAGTTCGTTCACAGGCAGCGCGTTCACCGTCACGTCGATGTCGGCCGATACGTCGTTGCCGCACACGTTCGAGACCACAACGGAATAGGTACCCACATCACCCGCGAGCAGATCGGGGTCGGTGGCGCCGGTGATCGCGTTGCCATCGAGCAACCACTGGTACGTGTAGTTCGGATCGGTGCCCGCGCTCAAGGTCACATCGCCACCGTCGCAGAAGGTCGTCGGTCCACCGGCGGAAGCGCTGGCCACCGGCAAGGTGCCCGGCTGTATGGTGATGTCGAAGCCGTTGTCGGTGCCCGTGGTGGCGGGGCTGTTGGCGTTCACGCGGATGCGGTAGCCGGTGCCAGCAGGTGTGTTGGCGGGGAT
>JADZGG010000203.1 GCA_020854015.1 Flavobacteriales bacterium | reverse complement strand
CTACCTGGGCAGCTCCGCCATGATCGCGGGTGGCCTCCCTACCCAGTCCCAGTTCCCGGACATCGTGAAATACGTGCTTCCTGACAACGAGCAGAAGATCGTGGATTCATGGGCTTGCTCTGAGCATGTATTGACCGTGGCCAACTACCAGAACGAGACGAATTACATCGATTACAACGGACTTCCACAGAGCGTAACAGGGGTCGAGAACGACATCGCCGGGGCCAGCAGCAACGGACCTACACGGGATGGCCGCGTGAAGCCTGACCTCGCCGCTCCGGGTGATATCACCTTCTCCGCAGGACCTGCGCCGTTCATCGCATCGTTATTGGCGGGTACGGGTGCCTTCAAGGTCGCCCCGGGCGGCTACCACCTGCGTGCTGGCGGCACTTCGATCGCTTCCCCGGTGGCCGCGGGTTCACTGGCCCTCTACTTCGAGAAGTGTCCGAACTCCACCCACTTGGATGCGATACGGAGCTTTGAGCTGTCCACCTTCGGTGACGTTTTCACCGGCGCCCTCCCGAACATACGCTGGGGCGCCGGGAAGTTGAACGCCTTTGATGCGTTGGTGCGTTCTGCTGAGGTGCCCATCACGTTCGACCCATCGCCAGTGATGTGCTTCAACGACAGCGTGCTGGTGAGCGGACCGAACACCATGGCGGCCTACGCTTGGAACACCGGAGCGAGCACCCAGACCTTCTATGCCACGGAGCAGAGCGTGATCGCATTGGAAGTGGTGGATGATCATGGTTGCCACGCTTGGAGCGATACCCTGGCCGTGTTGGAGGAAGCTCCTCTACCCACGCCGACGATCGCGCAAGTGGGTTACACCCTGGAAAGCAGTGCAGCGGTCGGCTACCAGTGGTTCTACAACGGAACACCGATCAACGGGGCCACGGATCAGGCGCTGGATGTCTATGACACCGGTGACTATTTCGTGCAGGTCAGCAATGTGAGCGGCTGCACTGCGAACAGCGACACACTCTTCGTGCTGAGCACGGGTCTCGGTGATGCTGTTCATGCCGGTGGCCTGGAGATCTGGCCAGTGCCCGCTACGGACGTCGTTTCGATCCGCCTGCCCCTCGACCTGGCCGGCAAGGCCATGTTGGAGGTCGTTGATGCCCAAGGAAAACTAGTTCAGCGTCGCTCACTGCAAGGCGCATCGCCTGTGGTCCAGCTTTCGTTGCAAGGCTTGGCCACCGGACTCTATCAGGTGCGTATTGGAGATGGTACCCGGTCTTGGACCGGCTCTGTCCAAGTGCGCTGAGAACGGCAGCCGTTCCAGCGGTCATGTGCTTCCCGGTCCGGGAGGGGGATGGGTGCTATCTCGCACCTTTGCACCATGGAGCGCAGACCTTTCGTGCTGTCCGGTGGTGGAGCCAGAGGCATAGCGCACCTTGGCGTGCTCATGGCCCTGGAGGAAGAGGGCATCGTTCCGTCCGCGATCAGCGGAACCAGTGCTGGGGCGTTGCTCGGTGCGTACATCGCAGCAGGACTCTCCCCAACGCGCACGACCGATCTCTTGCGCGAGGAATGGCGGATCCACCACACGCGTTGGAAAGTGCTGCGCGGCGAATTCCTCTCGCAACGCCGTATCGGGGAGTTCCTCCGCGACACGTTGCCCTGTACCACCTTCGAGGAATTGAGGATCCCCTTTCACGTCAGTGTTACTGACCTGGAGCGGGGTGGCCAGCGCATCTTCAGCTCAGGGCCATTGATCCCTACTTTGCTGGCGGCTTGTGCAGTGCCTGTGGTGTTCCCTCCGGTCGTGATCGATGGCATCGCCTATGTGGATGGGGGCTTGAGCAACAACCTGCCCATTGAACCCTTCAATGATCGGCGGGCCGAGGTGGTCGCGGTGTATGTGAACCCGTTGCCGGAGTTCCAGGCCCAACGCTCACTTCGCAGAACACTGGACCGCACCTTCCACTTGAGCTTCCGGGAGATGGTGAAGCGCTCCGCGGAAGGTTGTCACTTGTACATCGAACCGCCGGGTCTTTCCCGCTACGGCATGTTCGACCTGCGACATGCGGCCGGCATACAACAAGTCGGCTACGATCAGACCAAGCGGATGATGCGCGAGCGTCGTTGACCATGGAGCTAGTGCGCGCCACCATCGAACGCTACGTGCCATTATCGGATGCCGAGTGGGCACAGGTGCTACCTTATTGGCGGGAACGATCCTTCACCCGCGGCGCACTGATCACGGAGGTCGGCGAGGTAGAGCATTGGTTCAGCATCGTTTCCTCCGGTGTTCAGCGCATGTTCGTTCCGCATGACGGTGAAGAGGTCTGCATCGGATTCTCTTACGGCCATAGCTGGAGCGGTGTCTTCGATTCGTACGTGACCCGCAGTCCCAGCCGTTTCGGCTTGCAGGCCGTCACCGATTCGGTGCTGCTGAGCATCCACCACGATGATCTTCAAGCCCTGTATGTTCGTGTGCCTGTACTTGAGCGGTTCGGGCGCTTGATCCTCGAACAGCTTGTGGTGGGCCGGGCAACGCGCGAGGTCGAACAGTTGACCTTCGCTGCGGAACAACGCTACCGGGCACTGCTTGAGCGCAGCCCGCACCTGCTGCAGCTCGTGTCCCAGAAGGACATCGCGAGCTACCTGCGGATGACACCGGAGACCTTCAGCCGGTTGCGCTCCAAGGTCCGCTGACCGGTTCTTGATCCACATCAAGTGCGTTCCCAAGGCTCTGCTGATAGGTTTGCGCCATGGGTACGGAACAACTGATCGCCGAGCTGCGAGCCACGTTGGAGAAGCAACTTCAACGGGCTAGAGCCTTACGAGATCTTCCCCTGGTGCTCCTGGAGCAACAGCCTGCGCCGAAGAAATGGAGCGTGTTGGAGATCTGCGAGCACATGAACCTCAGCTGCGGTCATTACCTGATCCAGCTGCGCGGGGCCTACAACGACAAGCTTTCGAGCTTCACGCACAGCGAAGTACATCGGCCAGGTTTTTGGGGCGGTATGCTTACGAACACCATGCAGCCTACCGATGATGGACGGATCAAGCTGCCGATGCCAACGCTCCGGATCTTTGAGCCCCAGCGGGCACCTATGAAGCGACTTGCCGCATTGGATGAGTTCATCGCGATGCTGGAAGGCTTTCGCACCTTGCTGGATGTGGCCGCCACTCGAGGCATGGAAGGACCGCGCATCACCAGCACCTTGGGCCCGCTGTTCCGCTTCAAAGTGGCGGACGCATTCAGGTTCGCGGTCGCTCATCAGGAACGCCACCTGCTTCAGATCGCACGGACGTTGGAGGTGCTGCGCGCTTAGCGGATCACCATCAGTTTCAACGCGGAGCTGCCGGCCTTGACCGTGTATGATCCGGTCGCCCAGTTCGAAGCATCGATCTCGATACGACCGCTCACACGACCGTTCCAGACCCGACGGGCCGTGGCATCGTACACGCTCACATCCGTCATCTGGGTTGAACCGGTCAAGAACGTGAACCCGTCAGAGGTCGGATTCGGGAAGGCACTGATCATAGGGCCCTCCAGTTCATTCACGCCAGCGAAGTCATTCGTTGCGGCGAATGTTGCTTGTTGGATCACGAATGGCCCGTAGCCATTGGGTAGCCGGGCATACCCGAGGTCATCGAACTGCTCCCCGAACAACACCGCGTCCACTTGCATGCTGTCCGCATTGATCAGTCGCACTTCCTCACCGTCACCGGACAGCTTGAAGTTGGCGTGCAGGGGGGCCTGCCAACCATCTTCATCCGCCCACACGATCAGGTAGCCATAACCGGTGATCGAACTACCTGCCGGGAAAGGCCACTTGTACAGGTCGAACGGCGTGTCTGTGAGGAACCAACCGCTCAGGTCCACCGGGTCGGGCGTAGGGTTGTAGAGCTCGATCCAATCCTCGGCTTCGTTGTATTCATCCTCCGCAGTGCTCACGTTCTTTGCCATGACCTCGTTGATCACGACGGACGGCTGCGGTGGTGGTGGCAACTGCACCTGGTAAACGAACACATCGTGCTCAGCACCCGGTGGTGCGTAGCTGGCGCTGAGCGCTGTGTTGTTGGCCTTCGCTTCAACGTAATAGCGAACCCAGGAGCCGGCGTTCTGGCCCGGGATGCTCGCGCCATACGTGCCATCACCGGATGCGCCATCGTCGTGCAGCCCGTCGTCGAACATGGCAAGCCGTTCGAAGCTTCCCCAGAGCTGAGGACACCAGAACAGGGAAACGCTGCTTACGCCCGAACCGACCATTGCGCGCACATTCACCGTTCCGCCAGCAGTTGGTGCCACGTTCAGTTGCCCGTTCACCACATGGTCCACGGTGCCGATCGTGGGGGCCACCTGGACCACTTCGCTATTGCTGTTCAGAGTGTTCCGACGCGTGTTGAACAGGTTCAAGAAGGCTGGCCAACCGGAGGTGAACTGTGTGTAGGTCATCAGTTTCTTCGGGTCGTTCAGCACGATCGTATCGACCAAAGTGGCGTAGCCGCTGATCACGGTCTGTAGCTGTGCTTGATCGAGCAGTTCGGCCATGACGCTGCGTAGATGGGCCAGATAACGTTGGCGCAGCTCAGGCACCTGCAAGAGCTTGTACAGCAATGGGTAGTTCGGGTCGGTGGCGTGGTAGAAGGGGCCCCAGGTCACGTTCTGGTTCTCCAGGATGCTGTTGCCGTCGTATTCCTGCGTGGTAATACGCCCGGATACCTCGTCCCAGTAAAGACAGTAGTCCATCTTTCCCTTGTAGATGTAGCCATCGTCATCAGCGAAGGCGTTCTCGCAGGCCAGGAACCACAGCACACGGTCCACATCCATGTATTTCTCCAGTGTGTCGTACAAGGTGACCAGCGGGGTGTTGTTCAGCTTGTCGCAAACGCGCACCAGATCG
>JADZGG010000202.1 GCA_020854015.1 Flavobacteriales bacterium | reverse complement strand
TACGCCCAGTTCGATGGCGACCGCCGCGTGTTCGTGAAAGGCAATCCGAACCTTAGTCAGATGCGGACCATCATGATCGGCATCCGCAACCCGAAGAAGGACGGTGCCGAGTCCAATCCCTGGAACACGGACAACGGCGCGAACCAGTGCACCGAGGTGTGGGTGAACGAACTGCGATTGACCGATTTCGATCAGCACGGTGGCTGGGCGGCCCTGGCCCGCTTGAACACCCAGCTCGCGGACCTGGGCAACCTGAGCGTGGCCGGCAACTACAGCACACCTTACTGGGGCAGCATCGATAAGCGCGTGAGCGAGCGCCAGCGTGACACCCGCTACGGTGTGGATGTGAGCGCCAACCTCGAACTGGGCAAGTTCATCCCGGAGTCCAGTGGCGTAAAGGTGCCGATGTACGTAGGCTACCAGGAACAGGTGATCAACCCGCAGTACGATCCGCTCAGTCCCGATATTGAGTGGAGCGACGCCACGCGCGCGCTGACCAAGGAGGAACGCAAAGCCAGGCTCAAGGAGCTCCGAACGTACACGCGAAGGCGGAGCATCAACTTCACCAACGTCCACAAGGAGCGCGATCAGAAAGGCGGCAGTAAGGAGCACTTCTGGGACGTGGAGAACCTGGCGCTCACCTACGCCTATGGCGATCAGGAGTACCACGATGTGAACACGCAGTATGAGAACCTGCGCACCTACCGCGGCAGCCTCGCCTGGCAGCACAATCCCAAGCCCATCGCCGTGAAGCCGTTCGAAGGCATTGGCTTCATCGGCAAGAGCAACTGGTTGAAGCTGATCAAGGACTTCAACTTCAACATCGGCTTCAAGCAGCTCAGCGCGCGCACGAGCATCGACCGCTCGTACATGGAGCGCCTGGTCCGGCCCAACCCCGACATCGTTTCGCTGCCGCCTCGCCCCACCTACACCAAGACCTTCAATTGGGCCAGCCAATGGGGCTTCCGCTATGAGCTCACCAAGAGCCTCACACTCGACTTCAGCGCGAACAACGGGGCCATCATCGGTGAACCGCCCGGCCGCGTGAACAGCAAGTCAGGCAATGACTACGAAGTGTGGAAGGATAGCGTGCTCAACAGCCTGCAGACCTGGGGTGAGACCATGCACTACGACCACACCGCCAACCTCACCTACCAGCTGCCCTTCGACAAGTTGCCCATCACCGACTGGATCAACTCCAACGCCACCTACGGTGCCGGGTACCAGTGGGACCGCTCACCGTTGGGTCAGGACACGCTGGGCAACACCATCCAGAACTCACGCACCCTGAGCCTCAATGGTCAGCTGAACTTCGTGAACCTCTACAACAAGATCCCTTACCTGAAGAAGATCAACGACAAGGCCAAGGGCAAGGGTGGCAAGAAGAGCACCAGTGCCGGCAAGAAGGATCCGGCCAAGGAAGGGGAGAAGAAGGATGACAAGGGAGGCACGGCCAAGCCCGAGGACACCGGCACCAAGATCGATCCGCTGGAAGGCCTGGCCCGGGTGCTGATGACCATTCGGACGGGTAACATCACGTACAGCCAGAACAGCGGCATGCTCCTGCCCGGCTATACACGTGGTACCAACGTCATGGGCATGGACCCTGGCTTCGACGCGCCCGGCTTCGGCTTCGTATTCGGCCAGCAGAACACCAACCTCGCGGGTGATGTGGTGCGCGATTTCGCCGGTGAGGCCGCCAGCAAGGATTGGCTGACCAAGAACCCGAACATCTTCAACCCGTACACCAACACGCGCACCGAGAACATCAACGCCAGGCTCAGCCTGGAGCCCTTCAAAGGCTTCCGCGTGGAACTGATGGGCACGCGCACCTTCAGCCAGAACAGCCGCTCCTTCTACCGCTACAACACCACCGAAGGCCGCTACGTGAATGACAGCCCGCAGGAGTTCGGCAACTTCAGCGTGAGCACCATCACCTGGGGGACCACCTTCAGCAAGGACAACGACAATTACGTGAACCCCACGTTCCAGACGTTGTTGGACAACCGCGCCATCATCAGCGCACGCCTCGGTTCGGTGGACCCCAACTCCGGGTTGCCTGAGGACAGCCTCTACTACACTGGTTACACAGGCACCAACCAGGACGTTGTGATCCCGTCGTTCATCGCCGCCTACACCGGTCGCGATGCCGCCACTGTGAAGCTGAACCCCTTCAAGCAGGTGCCACTGCCCAACTGGGACATCACCTATGATGGCCTCACGAAACTGGAGATGTTCAAGAAGCTGTTCCGCACCTTCACGTTGAACCACAGCTACCGCAGCACTTTCAGCGTGGGCAACTACCAGACGAACATGCTCTATCGTCCGGACACGATCGACGCCAGCGGCAACTTCCTGCCTCAGAAGGTGATCACGGTGGTCACCATCAGCGAGCAGATGCGCCCCTTCATCAACTTCGACGCCACCCTGCAGAACAGCTTGCTCGCCAAGTTCGAGTACAACCGCGACCGCAGCCTCAGCCTCAGCCTCACCAACTACCAGGTCACCGAGGTGCGCGGCCAGGAGTTCGTGATCGGCAGCGGTTACCGCTTCAAAGGCGTGAAGTTCCCCTTCGAGATCGGCGGCAAGACCCCGAAGAGCGACCTGAACCTTCGTGTGGACCTGAGCTGGCGGCGCAACAACACGGTGATCCGCAAGATGGAGGAAGGCCAGAACCAGGTGACGGCCGGACAGGACATCCTCTCCATCAAGACCAGCGCCGACTACGTGATCGACCAGCGACTCAACGTCCGCGCCTTCTACGAGCGCGTGATCAACAACCCCGTCATCAGCTCCAGCTTCCCCAGCGCCAACACCAACCTCGGCGTCAGCCTCCGCTTTACGCTGGCCCAGTGATGAGGCCGGTCATGCAGTGATGGCGGGGAACATCTATTTTCGCTACCCAAGCAACCCTCTTCCCGACCATGAACTTCCCCGCAGAACTGAAGTACACGAAAGACCACGAGTGGATCCGCATCGAGGGCGATGAGGCCGTCATCGGCATCACCGAGTTCGCTCAGAGCGAGCTGGGGGACATCGTGTTCGTGGACATCAACACCGTGGGGCAGAGCGTGGACAAGGAGGCGGTGTTCGGCACCGTGGAAGCGGTGAAGACCGTGAGCGACCTCTTCATGCCTGTGAGCGGGAATGTGCTGTCCGTGAACGAAGGTCTGGCGGACGATCCGGCCGCTGTGAACACCGATCCCTACGGTGCGGGTTGGATGGTGCGCATCAAGCTGGCGAACCCTGCCGATGTCGCCGAGCTCCTCACTGCAGAGCAGTACAGCGCCCTCATCGGTCACTGATCCCCACATGCTGCGGAACTTCCGCTGGGCGCTCGCTTGGGCGTTGTGCATCCTCGTGCTTTGCCTTATGCCCGGCCGGGCCCTACCTAGCTGGGACTGGTTCGATCTGCTGAGCTTGGACAAGCTGGTGCATGCGGGCATGTTCGGCACATTGACCGTGCTGCTCGCCGGTGCCTTCCAGAAGCAAGGCACGCGCGGCTCTTTCCTACCGCTGGCCGTGGGCATCAGCGCGGCATATGGCTTGGGCACCGAGTTCCTGCAAGGCCTGGAAGCACTGGGCCGCCGCACCGACCTCAACGACATGATCGCCAACACCGTCGGGGCCATCCTCGGTGCGCTGTTCTGCGCGTCGCGCATCCGCAAGGGCAAGGCCTTTCTGCCGGCGTTGCTACGGTAAGGGTGAACCGGGTGAGCTGCTCACCGACAGCCTGATATCTTTGATCACATGGCCACCAAGACCACTGCCACATCACACGTGCCCGATCCGCGAACCACGCCCACCATCGACCAGGTCGGCATCGAAGAGCGTGTGGCCCGCATCAAGACGCGCAGCATCAAGAAGGAGACCAAGGTGCAGGGCATGCACCTCGCCCTGAGCATGATCGACCTCACCACCTTGGAAGGGGCTGACACGCCGAGCAAGGTGAAGCAACTTTGTTACAAGGCGATGCATCCGCACGATTCGCTGCCGGGCCTTCCGACCTGCGCCGCCATCTGTGTGTACCCTTCGCTGGTGAAGGTGGCGAAGAAGGCGCTGGGCGATAGCGGTGTGAAGGTCGCTTCCGTTTCAACAGCTTTCCCCAGTGGACAAGCACCCAAGAGCGTGAAGATCGCCGATACCAGGTTCGCCGTGAACGAAGGCGCCGACGAGATCGACATGGTGATCAGCCGTGGGCACTTCCACAGCGGCGACTACAATTTCGTGTTCGACGAGATCGCGGCCATCAAGGAAGCCTGCGGTGATGCTCGCCTGAAGGTGATCCTCGAGACCGGCGAGCTCGGTACGTATGACAAGGTCCGTTTGGCCAGTGACATCGCCATTGCGGCGGGCGCCGACTTCATCAAGACGAGCACGGGCAAGATCAATCCCGCCGCCACCATGGAGGTGACGCTGGTGATGCTGCACGCCATCCGCGACCACTACTTGAAGACCGGGCAGATGATCGCCATGAAGCCCGCCGGTGGCATTCGCAAGAGCAAGGAAGCCCTGCATTACCTGATGATGGTGAAGGAGGAGCTCGGGCCCGAATGGCTGAGCAACCACTG
>JADZGG010000201.1 GCA_020854015.1 Flavobacteriales bacterium | reverse complement strand
GCACCGTACAACGCGTGGATCCCGATCACTTCGGTAGCATAAGCGCTGAACAGGAGCACCATGAAGAAGACCGCCACGATGGGCTTGCTCAGGCTCTCGCGGTCGGCGAACACATCACCCAGCTTCTTGAGGAACGGGCGCACCAACCGGAACATCAGCACCAGGTAGGCGATGGCCATCAGCACGGTGTATAACGAGCTGATGATGTTGCCCGCCTTCACGATGGCGATCACCACCGCCAGCAGGCACCAGGCCGTGATGTCATCCACCGCCGCGAACGTGATCACGGTGCTGCCGAAGCGACTCTTGCTGAGGCCCCGTTCCTGCACGATGCGGGCCAGCACCGGGAAGGCCGCTATGCTCATGCTCACCCCCAGGAACAGCGCGAAGCTGAGGAAGGCCACTCCCGGCGGCGCGAACTTGGCGTACAGCAGATAGGCCAGCCCCATGCCCGCGGTGAAGGGCAGTGCGATGCTGGCGTGGCTCACGATCAACGCGTCCTGCGCACGGTCCTTCAGCACGTTCAGGTTCAGTTCCATGCCGATCACGAACATGAAGAGGATCAGGCCGATCTGGCTCAGGAACTGGAGGTTGCCCAGCGAGGCCGCTGGGAGCAGGAACGCGGAGTAAGCCGGGAATTGTGTGGCCAGGAAGGAGGGCCCCAGGATGATGCCGGCCGCGATCTCACCGATCACCGTGGGCAGGCCTACTTTCTGGCAGATGTACCCCAGCACCCGAGCTGTGATGATGATCGTGAGGATCTGCAGGAGCAGGATCGCCAGCGGGTGCGTCAGGTTGTGGTGGTAGGTGTCCTTGAACTGGCTCCACAATCCCGTTTCCGGTGGGGTCGGCAGGTGGCCCATCACGTCCATCTGCAACAGGTCGCCGCGCAACGCGATGATGTACATCGCTCCCACGCTGGCACCGATCGTCAACAGGTAGAAGAGGAGGTTGCGCAGGCGCATGGGCGGACCGCCGCAAGATAGCCGCGTGATGTGCACTTCGTATGAAGCGCAACGGTCAGCCCTCGCTGCTTTCCTGCTCCACCACAGCAGGCACGGGAAGCAGACGCTCCGCAGGCCAGGGCCAATGCCGCGCTTCCTTTCGCATGACCATGAAAAGCGCCACGGCCATCACCAGCGTGCAAGGGAAACCCGAACCCACGCCGAAGGGAACGATCGCCAGCAGGAACACGATGCCGCCCAGGCTGCCCACCCGCAGGATGAAGCCCTTCAACAGCAAGGACAAGGCGATCAGCGCCTGGCACACGGCCACCATGCCGACGTAGCGCGTGATGTGCTCCGCGAAAGGACCGAGGATGATGTCGCTGTAGGTCTTCGACCAGGTGAGGTCTGCGTATTCCAAGTAAGCTTCGGGGTCGTTCAACGCCGTGCTTGCGTTCGTCCAACTGGCCCAAGCCAAGAGCAGCACGAACATCCATCGCGCTGCGCGCACCCACTTCCATGCGGCCAGCAGCAGGATCAACGCCAAAGCGTTGGCCATGATGAACATCACCAGGAAGACAGGGTTGTCGAGCGCTTCGAACATATGCCGCGAAGCTAGCGGTTGCGCTGTGCGATGCCCTGATCCAGGTCACCCCTTCACGCACCGCGCCCCGGTCGATCCGTGGATCGCCGGGGCGGGTTGTTCGTCCGGTTCCAACCCCTCGGTGCGCCGGAGAACGTTCCTCGGGTCCAGCCCGAGGCCCTGAACTAAATGCGCACCAACGTGCTCAATCCGCGGAAGAGGTTGGGCAGTGCCACGGTGGGGCGTGTGTCCTCCGGCTTGGCGGGTTCCGGTTGTGGCGCGGGTGTGGGATCGTTGTGGGGAGCGAGCGGTGCGGGCAGGTCGTCGGGCACTTGCTCCGGTGTCACGCTGTTGCTCAGGCCACCGCTGGTCATGGTCCAGGTCTTGCCGATCATCTCGCTGTCCCAGGTGTCGGTCACGTTGTCGATGTCCCACACCATGCGGCGACTGGTGGTCTCGAAGTGCACGGCCTTTCCCACAGGTACCAACACGATGAAGTGCGCCCGTTGTCCACGCAACTTGTCGGAGGTGGGTGTGCTGAACGTGGGGTTCAGGATGAGCAGGCTGTCGCGCTGGCTGTGGAGGGACCTCACTTGTCGGGCCCGGGTCGCGGCCGTCTTGCGGTCGGAGGCGTGCGCCTTGCGCTCGATCACCAGGTGGTAGAGGCTGTCGGGGCTCTGTTGCACGTCCAGGTCGGCGGTTCCCCAGCGGATGCTGTCGCCGTCAATGTGGATCATGTCCAGGTCGTTGTCGTAGCCCGCGTGGTCGTTGCCGAACCAGGGGTCGTTGGCCGTGGCGATGCGGAGCACCTGACCGCTGGGCTGTTCCAGAACGATGTCGTCGCTGATGCGTTCGCTCTGTCGGAATTCGTTCGCCTGCCGCACGGCCACCACACCGAGGATCACCATGCCCAGGATCCAGAGAGGGGCGATGCTCCAGCCGAACCAACGCGGTGCCTTCAGGCCGAAGAGCAAGCGCAGGCCGCCATAGATCAGACCGATGGCCGGGGCACCGATGAAGCAGATCACCCCCAGCCAGGTCATGCCGAACATGTTCGCATCGGGGAACCAGGCGTTGGCCAGGTGCTCCAGACCCAAGGCGCCGAGGTCGGTGCCGTGCCACACGAAGTTGTAGCGGCCTACGATGATGAAGACCAGCGCCATGGCCAGCACGATGCCGAGCATGAAGGCCACCGCACCGAAGAGCTTTCCAAAGGCCTTCAGGATGAAGCGGACCACCTGCACGAAGAAGTCGCTGACCTCGTTGGCGCCGCGCTTGAACGATGGGTCACCGGTCCACCGGCGACCAAGATCTTCGGCTTCACCGGCCACGGTCTGTGCCCCACGACGGATGTGATCCGCGCCTTCCTCCACCACCCGTTTGATGTTGTCCACCGTAACCGGTTCACCGTGCATCTGCAGCTTGTCCGCAGCGCTTTGCGCAGGGGGCACCACGATCCACAGGATGATGTACAGCAACCAGCCCACGCCGATGAACAGCAGAAGGATGTAGATGATGCGCAGGACCAATGCGTCGATGCCGAAGTAGGCCGCGATGCCGCTCAGCACACCGCCCACCCAGCGGTCATCCGTGTCGCGGAACAGGCGCTTGCGGCTTCGTGTGGGATCGGCACCAGCGAAGCCGCTGGCTCCGGAACCTGCTTCCGCGCCGGATGCACCACCTGACGCGGCTCCCGCCTCGTCACCAAGGAAATCCTCGGGTTGGCCCATCACGCTGATCACATGTTCCACGTCGGCGATGGTGACCACCTGGCGACCGACGAGGCGCTCCGTGAAGAGCTCCGCGATGCGGCCTTCAATATCGCCCATGATCTCGTCGCGACCTTCGCTTCCGCTGAAGTTGCCGCGGATGGTCGCGAGGTAGCGTTGAAGCTTCTCGTACGCGTCCTCCTCGATGTGGAAAACGCTGCCGCTGATGTTGGCTGTGAGTGTCTTTTTCATCGTTGATCGCCGGTGAGGGCGTGGGGTTCGGTCAATTGCGTCCGGTGGACTTTGAAACAGCGGTCACGAGCTCGTCCCAGGTGTCATCAAGCTCCTTCAGGAACTTCTTGCCCACGGGGGTCAACTTGTAGTATTTGCGGGGCGGGCCGCTGCGGCTCTCTTCCCACCGGTAGGTGAGGTAGCCCGCATCCTTCAGCCGTGTCAGCAGGGGGTAGAGCGTGCCTTCCACCACGATCAGCTTCGCGTCCTTCAGCTTGGCGATCACGTCCGATGGATACAGCTCGTCCTGCCCTAGCACCGAGAGGATGCAGTACTCCAGTACGCCTTTGCGCATCTGGGCCTTGGTGTTCTCGACGTTCATGGGCTATGTCTGGTACTTGACGATGCAAGTATACGGGCATAGTTTGGTACTATGCAAGGCAAAGTACCTTTTATGGATGGACGGTCGTCCGATCGGGATGAGCGGAGGATGTACGAATAGGAAGGCTTCGCTTGCGTCGCACGTGATAGCGGGTTGCGCTGAGGGCACCGCTCTGCGACTGGAATTCCATGGGTCAGGCTTCGTCCTTACTACCTTCTGCCATCGCCCATCGCCCCCAACAAAAGAAGAAGCCCCCGTGCGGAGGCTTCTCTTGTGTTGGTGGGGGACGTATCAGTCAAGTACCACTTTTCGGACAACGTTGCCCTTGTCGAAGGTGAGCTGCAGGAAGTAGCTGCCAGCGGCAAGACCCTCGCGCTCCATGGTGAAGCGGCGGGCGTTGATGTTCTCGGCGCGCACACGACGGCCGTTGATGTCATACAGTTCGAAGCCGAGCATGTCAGCCTCCGCGCTGGTGATGGTAAGTGTCGTGGTAGCAGGGTTCGGGAACAGCTCCACACCCATGCTGATGGGGTCGTTCTCGTCGATGCTCACCAAGGAGCAGGGGCCGAGGTCGAGTGCGCAGACGATGCGGGGGTTGGCGTAGCCCATGATGGTGTCGATCATGGCACGGCCCTTCGCAGCGCTGAAGTTCGGGTTGCTGGCCTGTGAGGCCTGGCCCACGGTAACGCCCGGTACAGGGCTGGGCTGCTGCGCGATGGCGCTGTTCGGATCCCACCACTGCCAGGGGCTGGCCTCTTCGGAGAACTGGGGGTTCACGGCCGGCCAATCGGCGGTAACGATCGGGTAGAGGCCTTCGCCGCCCGTGTTGATCACCACGGAGCTTCCGGTGTGTGTCTGGGTGGTGCCATAGCGGGCGCGGGCCACGTCGGTCCACGTGTCGCCGCCAGGCAGCGTGGCGAAGCTGGCGTTGTTGCCAAGCTGGTTCACCAAAGGCATGAAGTAGTTGCTGCCGGGCACGTCAACCACAGGGCCGCCCGTGGTCGGAACGATCACGATGCCGTAGGTGAAGGGGGCGAAGGGGTCGAACACCGTGTGGAAGGCCACCATCGGAGCATCACCGGCTTCCAGCCAAGTGGTGTCGGCAAGCGCGCCGCCCATGTTCACGCAGAACTGGATGTCGCTGTTCTGGCCGTTCGGACGGTACAGGGTCAACTGGCCGTTGAAGCCTTCCACGTTGCCCACCTTAACCGTGTCGATGTAGCTCACGCTCGGGTCGAACGGATCGGGGCGGAACTTCTCCACGAAGAGTTCAGCCTCATCGTCCAGGGTGGTGGCGGCAAGTGTGATGTAGCCACCGGTGCCCTCGCCCATCAGGATGATCTTGGTGGGGTCGATCTCGTAGGTCGCGGCATCGGCCTTCACGGTGCGCACGCACTGGCGCACGTCATGTATGG
>JADZGG010000200.1 GCA_020854015.1 Flavobacteriales bacterium | reverse complement strand
GATCCGCGACGGATCGTATACAGACCCGAAGAACGGCGTCTCGGAGACCCTATTCCAACTCTGATCAAACTTGATGACGGAGAAATCCCAAGGCTGTGCTGCTTCCTCATCAGGCCGCCCATGCATCACCAATACGCAATAGGCTTGTTGTTCTGGCAACCAGTCTATTTGCCCAATATGGCCTTCAGTCCTGAGGCGCTGGTTGAGCACTTCGCCGTCCCCTATGTTCTTGCATGGGATCGGCTTGACACCACAGGTTGTAAACTCCGAATGCACTGTGATCGACCGAACTGAACGCGGATCATCCAGTTGACCGACCAATACGCGGTCTGACCAACTCGAAAAGGCTGCGAACTGATCACCCCATCGGGTGAACCCTAGCGCATCGGCCAGAAAATGCACCTCCTCGGTGGGCACCATTCGATGGAAGAATGAATCCAATGTGTAGGTAAGCGTCCTAGCACCTGCCTCACCCGTACGCACGTGAACCGCCAATGGTCTGTATCGGATAGAGTCGAAGTAACAGCAGTTGGTCTCCCCAGCGGGACACGATAACGGAACTGCCCAATCCACACGCAAAACCACATCCCCTCCCTTGGCAAGTGATAATCCTCCTGAGGTCGTCATGAGGTTCGAACGCTCCAACTCATCCGCCCAATTCAAGGCTAGTCCTGAACGCGTGATCTTCTGTTCAACGAGCACCGTATCCGCCGCGCACTGGAGCAACGTATTGGAGTACTTGGTGAGCACCCAGAACGTACTCGTGTCTTCCGGCGCTATGCCCGCAAGCTCACCATACTCATCGTGCAACCAACCAAGGTCGATCCGTCTGACCTCTCGTAACGCACTATCGCACAGAACGAGGTGCTTGGCAGATTCCAGGTCAGCGAAATAGAAGTACGTACGGCCATCGTCGACCAAGGTGCCGGAGTTCCGCCTTATGAAGTCGAACCCCAGCCCCACGCGGATCGAATCAGCGATAACGATCCCAACATCAACTGACCTGTCGCGCTCTACCAAGTGACCACATCCGAATGTGACCATGATGAGTGTGATGAAGCCGGCCAAACTGAAATGAGACCCGATCCGGCCCTCCGACCCTGTCATGGATGGAAGATACTGCTGGCAGTGTTCACACGAACCGCTTCCGCTCCGTGGCCAGCCACTGCAGGGCCGCGCCGCTCAGCAGTTTCTCTTTCATCGCATCATCCCACGGCATGCTGCGGATCAGGGTGCCGGGTTCCAGTTCGCCAAGGGGGAAGGGATAGTCCGTGCCGAGGGCCACGCGGTCCGCGCCGATGAGGTCCACCACGTACTGCAGCATCGCGGGGTCGTGTACGAGGGAATCGATCCAGAACTTGCCGAGGTAGTGGCGGGGCTCCACGTTGTTGTCCACCGCGCAGAGGTCGGGGCGCACTTCGAAGCCGTGCTGGATGCGGCCGATGGTCGCAGGAAATGCACCACCACCATGCGCGAAGGCCACCCGCAGTTTCGGCAACCGCTCGAAGAGCCCGCTGAAGATCATGGAGCTGATGGCGAGGGAGGTCTCCGCCGGCATGCCCACCAGCCAGGGCAACCAGTACTTGTCCATGCGGTCCTTGCCCATCATGTCCCATGGGTGCACGAAGAGGGCCATGCCGAGCTCTTCACACGCTTGGAAGATGGGGAATAGCCGCGGCTCACCGAGGTTGACGCCTTCGATGTGCGTGCCGACCTGGATGCCTTCGAGGCCGATGGCCTTGCAGCGTTCCAGCTCCTTGATCGCCAGCTCGGTGTCCTGCATAGGGACAGTGCCCAAGCCGACATAGCGCTTCGGCCATTGATGAACGATGCCCGCGATGTGGTCGTTGAGGAACTGTGAAAGGGCGAGCGTGTCCTGCGGCTTGGCCCAGTAACTGAACATGACGGGAACCGTGCTGAGCACCTGCACCTGCACGCGGAACTGATCACTCTCGCCGATGCGCACCTGTGGGTCCCAGCAGTTGGCCTGCACCTCACGGAAGAACTTGTCGTCCATCATCATCCGCGCACAACCGGGCCGGTGGTGGTCCAGGTGGATGAAGCCGCCATAGCCGAAGCGCCTCCCGAAGTCCGGGATGTCGGCCGGCAGGATGTGCGTGTGGATGTCTATCGCGAGATGTTCCGGCATGCCGCTGGGCTTAGACGAAGCGGGGGTCGGTCTCCATCACATGGCCGCACTTCTTGCAAGTGCGCAGATCCAGGTTGCCGTAGAAATCGCGGAAGCGCGGCAGGAAGTCCTTCTCCACATTGTGCAACACGAACTTGTATTCGTGCAGCAGGTTGTTGCACTGCTCGCAGTACCACTGAAGGCCGTCCTCCATCTCACGGTCGTCACGCTTGCACTCGATCACCAGGCCCACGGTGTTGGGGCCGCGGCGCGGTTGATGCGGCACGTTCCCGGGAAGCAGGAACAACTCTCCCTCCTTGATGGGGATCGTCACGGCCTTGCCGTTCTCCTGCACACCCACCTCAATGTCGCCTTCGAGCTGGTAGAAGAGCTCTTCGGTCTCGTTGAAGTGGTAGTCCTTCCGCGCGTTCGGGCCACCAACGATCATCACGATGTAGTCGCCTGCGTCGTGGTAGAGGTTCTTGTTTCCTACGGGGGGTTTGAGCAGGTCGCGGTTGTCGGCGATCCATTGCTTCAGGTTGAAGGGGCGGCGGATGGGCATGGTTGAAAGGAAGAGGCTAAAAATAGCGATCCCGCACCGGGGTGCGGGATCATACCGTATTCCCTGGGGTGGCTCAGCGCTTCATTTCCGTCCGGGCTGCCATGAGCAGAATGGCGCCGTTGGTGCGTTGCATGCCGATGGTGTACTCCTGGTCCTGTACGAAAGCACCCTGTCCTTTGCTCCATTTCACAATGGCGAAGGGGAAGTCAAGTTCGTCGGTGTTGGCGCCCTCATACTTGCTCTTCTCCAGCAAGCTGATGTCCATGCCGATGGGGGCGATGGTGAGCTCCAGGTTCTCCTTGAGGGGCGGCATGTGGGTATCGATCACAATGCGCTTCGCAGCGAAGCCCTCCTTGCGAAGTTCCAAACTGTAGGTCTCATTGATGGCCAGGGCCACATCGAACTTGCCGCTCTTGTCCGTGGTGATCTCGCCGACCTGCTCATTCTGCTTGTAGACGATGATCTGACAGCCCGCGAGCTTGTTCTCACCATCCGTGATGCGGCCGTAGACCTCCAGCGGTGCTCCGTCGCCCTTCTCCTGTGCGATCAAGGAAAATGCGGCATGAAAGAAAAAAAGGAATGCGAGGGAGTACCGCATGACGGAGGCTTTTCGCCTTTGTACCCGGAATGCGAACGCAGGGTTACGAACGCAACGGGGCGGCCCTTCCGGACCGCCCCGCGCCATCGTTCATTTCGAGATCAACGCACCACCACGCGCTGCTCACTGCGGCCTTCGGCCGTGGTGAAACGCAGGCTGTACGTGCCCTGGACAAGGGCGCCTTCCAGGTTCAGCGTGTGCTGCTCGCCTTTCGCAAGGCTCGTGCGCTCGGCATGCACCAAGCGGCCGGTCATGTCGAACAGCTCCAAGGTGGCGGCACTGGTGTTGCCACCGTTCACTACGGTGATCGCACCTTCCGAGGGGTTCGGGAACACGGTCCAAGCCTGCGCGCCGAGCTGCTGCACGCCCGTGGCCACATCACCCGTTACGCAAATGGTGAAGCCGGGCTCAGGAGTGATGGTCTGGTACCAATGGAACACGCGCACATAGTATGTGTTGCCGATCGTGAGACCGGTAAGGACCGCCTCCTCCAGCTCACCATCGAGCGTCACATCCTCGCAACCCACGATGTTCAGGCCGGAGCAGGAACCTTCGTAGACCTGGAGCACCGCGTCGAACAGGCTGTCGCCCACCACTTGGATGGCATGGTCGGTTCCCGTGGCCACGAAGGCGAACCATACATCGTCGTTGGCATCACCCAAACCAATGCCAGCGCAGCTATCAGCTGGGAAGGACTCGGTGGCACCCAAGGTGGTGCCGTTGATGGGCTGGCAGGTCAGTTCAACATCCAGCACGATCGCCCCAGCGCAATCATCATTCGCAGGGGGCGCAGGGCACACGGCCGTCGTGAACGTGAGCGTGTAAGGGCCTGAGGCCAGGGCGCTCTCCAATACAGGGTAGTAGTAGGTGCCGGCAGGCATCTGCAGGAAGGTCAATGTGGGGTTGCCATCCGAGCAGGTGTCCTGTGCAGAGGGGTCGAACACGTTGGTGAAGGCACAATCGTCCACGATGTTGATGAACCACTGACCAAAGGCAGGATCGGTGCCGCAGTAAGCGATGGTGACGTTGGCGCAGGTCGGAATGGTGAAGGCTTCCCAGGTGGT
>JADZGG010000199.1 GCA_020854015.1 Flavobacteriales bacterium | reverse complement strand
GCATCTTCTTCTTCTGCTTGCGGATCCAGTCGATGCAGTTGTTCGACGCGATCTTGAACAGCCAGGTGCTGAAGGCGTAGTTCGGCGTGTATTGGTGCAGGCGGTGGAACGCCTTGCCGAAGGCCTCGATGGTCAGGTCGTCCGCATCGTCCTTGTTGTTGATCATCTTCAACAACATGAAGTAGATCGAATCGCGGTAGCGGGACATCAGTTCGGCGTAGGCCTTCTGGTCCTTGTTGTCCACCGCACGCCGCACGAGGTTGTAGTCGTACAGCGCTTTCTCGCTGAGGTTCTCGCTTACTTCCATCGGCGTGGTTTGATGATGAGCGTGCTGAGGTACAGCAGGGGTTCCAAAACTAGAAAGAGCCATTCCAGGGGCAGTGCCAGCCAAACGATGCCACCGCCACCGAGGCGACGGAGAGCGACCATGAAGATGGGTGCGAAGATGAGGAGCTGAGCGCCCAAGCCGACCAGCGCCCACACCGGCCGGTGCAGCACCAGCAAGGCGGCGATGGCAGCCCACAGCAGGAAGCGCGACAGGGGCAGCAACGTGAGCAGCACCTTGTGACCGAAGCGGTAGTAGCGGGCCGTGGTGTAATGGCGGCGCTTGCGACGGATCCAGGTGGCGAGGTCGGGCGTGGCCCGCGTGGTCATGATGGAACGGCCGTCCGCCACGGCGGAGGTGTTGCGCGCGCGTGCCACCTCGTTGATGAAGAGGTCATCGTCCCCGCTCATGAGCTGCTGGTGGCGCCGGGGGCCTTTCGCGTTGAAGAAGACCTCGTGCGTGTAGCCCAGGTTGCGGCCCACGCCCATGTAAGGGAAGCCGGCCTGCGCGAAGCTGATGAACTGCACGGCCTTGCTGAGCCCATCGTAGCGCTCCATCAGGTTGGTGAAACCCGAACGCTTCTCATAGGGACTGTGACCGATCACGATCTGCTTGCCGCCCTTGAAGCCGGCGGCCATGGTGCTGATCCAATCGCGACCGGTGGGCATGCAATCCGCATCGGTGAGCAGCACGTGCGGGTATTTCGCGCTGCGCATGCCGACGCCAAGGGCGATCTTCTTGCCGTAGCTGAACTTCTCATCCGCCTGGATGTTCACGGGCCGCAGACGGGGCAGGTCGGGCTTCATCCACTGGAGCACCTCCCAGGTATCATCATCGCTGCGGTCGTTCACCACCACCACCTCGAACTCGCGGTGGTCCTGGTCCATGAGCATGGGGATGAGCTGCTGCAGGGAGAAGCGTTCGTTGCGCGCACAGATCACCACGCTCACCGGCAGGTCGCGGTCCGGTTCCACATGCTGCTTGCGGAAGGCGAGGCGGCTGAAGATGACCAGGTGGAAGAAGGACAGCACCAACAAGGCACCGGCCATGACATACAGGGCCAACAGGTCGAACGGCAGGGGAAAATGCACGGGAAGTAGGGGAACGACTACGGGGGCGAAGCTACCCGGGGGGGCACCCCGGTCCGGACAAGGTCCTGCCCAGATATGAACAGGGGGGGTGTGGAAGGGCGGAACCACACTGAGTTCCTAGTTTCGGAGGCATGTTCGAACTGATCACCTGGCCTCTGCACCTCCTATACAAGTACCTGAAGAACAAGCGCATGGACGCGCACGACAAGAAGGTGCGCATGGGCCTTCGGCAGCGGTCGCTGCACCACAGCGACATACCACCGATGGAGCAAGTGAAGGTGCTGCTTGGTGAGCGCTACAACGAGCTTCACCAGCTCTTCCTTACCTACGACCCGCTCGAACTGCACACGCGCCGCTCACGTTCAGGCAAGGACTACAAGTACGCCGACCTCGTTTCGCGCCGCTATGCCTACCTCACCTCCACTTATGGCTACCGCATCCGGAACGTCTCCGATCAAACCATGCTGACACGGCTCCTGAGGGTTGAACTGGGGCTTTGGTTCGGCAGCGGCACCTACGCTTTCCTGAACGAACAGGGACCCGAGGCGCTGATGCCCAGCATCATCCGATGGCGCCAGCGATGGGACTACCGGTAAAGTCCTTCGCATCTTCGCGCCGCCAATGCATTTCGACCTCCACACCACCGACCCCCAGAGCAAGGCCCGCGCGGGCACGCTCCACACCGACCACGGCCCCATCCCCACCCCCGTCTTCATGCCGGTGGGTACCCTCGGCGCCACCAAGGCCGTGCACCCCCGCGAGCTGCGCAACGACATCGGTGCGCCCATCATGCTCAGCAACACCTACCACCTGTACCTGAGGCCGGGGACGGAGGTGCTCGAACACGCCGGCGGGCTGCACAAGTTCAACGGTTGGGACCGCCCCATCCTTACCGACAGCGGTGGCTTTCAAGTGCATTCGCTCAGCGACATCCGTAAGATCACCGAGGAAGGCGTGAAGTTCCAGAGCCACATCGATGGCAGTCGGCACCTGTTCACGCCGGAGAGCGTGATGGACACCCAGCGCAGCATCGGGGCCGACATCTGCATGGCCTTTGACGAGTGTACGCCCTGGCCCTGCGAACTGAAGTACGCCACCGACAGCATGCACCGAACCCACCGCTGGCTGGACCGGTGCATCACCCGCTTCAACGAGACGGAGCCGAAGTACGGGCACGAACAGGCCCTCTTCCCCATCGTTCAAGGAAGCACCATCCCCGAGCTGCGGAAGCAGAGCGCCACCTATATCGCGGAGAAAGGCGCTGTGGGCAATGCCAT
>JADZGG010000198.1 GCA_020854015.1 Flavobacteriales bacterium | reverse complement strand
TCGAAGTACATGTCATAGGCCTCACGGGCAGTGAGCGTGCCGGTCTTGTCGAACACGACCGCATCGATGAACGCCATACGCTCCACCACTTCCGCATCACGCAGGAACAGCCCCCGGGCCCCGAGCAAACGGATCGTGTGACCATAGGCGAACGGCATGGCCAATGCCAACGCACAAGGACAGGCCACGATGAGCACGGCAGTGACCACAGGCCAGACCTGTGAAGCATCGTGACCCCACCAAAAGAGGCCGGCACCGGTGGCGATCAAGAGCACGGCGAACGTGAAGCGTCGGGCCACTGCATCGATGGTGCGTGGCATCAGGGGGCGTTCGTGATCACCTGTATGCTCCTCCCACAAGCGCTTGAGGTGGCTGTCCTGGAAAGCGCGCAGCACCTCCAGTTCAATGGCGGCACCACGCTGACGGCCACCGGCCTTGATGGAATCGCCCACAGAGCGCTTCACCGGCAGCGGCACACCCGAAATGAAACGCTTGTCGAGGTACCCGATCCCAGAGCGCAACACCGCGTCCACCGGCACAAGTTCCTGATCACGCACCACGATCCTATCACCGGGCTTCAGGTCGCCCACACTTGCCGGCTCCTCCACATCTCCTTTTCGCCGTAAGACGGCCAGCGGGAGGAAATCGTTCAGCGTGCGGTCGAAGCTCAGCGCATTGTAGGTGTAGGCTTGGTACCAACGCCCGATCAGAAGGAAAAAGACCAGTCCGCCAAGTGAATCGAAATAACCGGGGCCGGCACCGGTATACGCATCGATCGTGCTGCGCAGAAAGAGGGCCACAATGCCCAGCGCGATCGGTTGGTCAATGTTGATCCGGCGCCCCCTCACACCGGCCCAAGCCGAGCGGAAGAAGTCGGTGCTGGAGACGAAGACCACCGGCAGCGAGAACAGGAAGTTCAGGAACTTGAACCCGTTCAGAAGAGTAGCATCGGACGTATCGGCACCCAAGTACTCAGGAAAGCTGAACAGCATGAGGCTGCTGAAACAGAAACCCGCCACTCCGAGCTTGATGTAGAGCGTTCGGGGGATGCCCACGCGCTTGCCTTCACGCCCTACCCCTCCCCCTGTGAGCAAGGGGCCGTAGCCGATCTTCCGGAGCATCTCCACCAGGGCCCGCAGGCTCAGCGCGCCCTCCCTGAAGGTGATGCTCATTTCCTTCTCGGTGAAGCGCACCCGTGAGCGTATGATGGACGGATCCAGACGGCCCAGGTTCTCCAACAACCAGATGCAACTGCTGCAGTGCATCTGTGGTATGTGCAGGCGCACCCTTGTGATGCCGTCCTCACTGTATTCCACCAGCCTGTCGCGCACTTCAGCCAGTTCGAAGAGCTCAGGGCGGGCTTCCTCCGCGTTCACTTTCTTCTTGGTTCCCGGCCGATCCTGCAACGAATAGTACTCGCACATGCCGCTCTCCTGGAGCAGATCGTACACGAACTGACACCCCCCACAGCAGAAGTCCTTCTCCTGATGGACAAGATGCTCTTCCTTGCAGGTCTCCCCGCAGTGGTAGCATTTCACCTCCGCCGTGGTACGTGTGGACATGGCCGCGAAGGTTGTCCGATGCGCAGGCTTGCGACCTGACGAACATCAGGGTGTTCGCCCCATGAAGTGCGAGGGCCTTGATGCTTCAGCGGGCGGGACTACATTCGCGACGAACATGGGCGAACAACTCCGGCAGATCGGCAGCTACCTGAACCACTTGGTGAAGGCCCGTTCACGGCACGCCGTTCATTCGCCCTTCATCTACCAACTGGCTGACCAGGCCTTACGCGATCAAGGCGACCGACCCGAGTTCACCGCGATCGAGCAGCTTCGCGAAGATCTGCTGGAGAGCGACCAGACCATCCGGGTGAACGACCTCGGGGCCGGCAGTCGGATCCTTGATCTGCCCGTGCGTCGGATCGCGGACATGGCGGAAACGGCGCTCAAACCGGCGCACTATGCGCAGATGCTCTTCCGGCTGGCGCGCTACTTCGACCCGGGCACCGTGCTCGAACTGGGCACATCTTTCGGCATCAGCACACTTTACCTGGCCCGTGGTGCGGAGAACGGCCATGTGATCACGGTGGAAGGTTGTCCGCAGACCCACCACATCGCCCGCCATCACTTCGAGGAGCTCCGGCAGCGGAACATAACCCCTTTGTTGGGCAGCTTCAGGGCCCGCCTGCCCGAAGTGCTCCGGAATGTCGACGCCCTGGACCTGGTCTTCATCGACGGTCACCACCTGAAGGAACCGACATTGGAGTACTTCGAACAATGCCTTACCAAGGCCCACAACGATAGCGTCTTCATCTTCGACGACATTCATTGGAGCAAGGGCATGGAGGAAGCATGGGAGAAGATCCAACAGCATCCGCGCGTCAGCGTCACGGTCGACCTCTATGCCATGGGGCTGGTGTTCTTCCGTAGCGAACAAGCGCCACAGCATTTCCGTTTGCGGTACTGAGCTCTGTACATGAAGATCTACACCCGTACCGGCGATAAGGGCCAGACCTCCCTGCTGGGCGGAACGCGCGTGCCCAAGGACCACCTGCGTATCGAGGCGTATGGTACTGTCGATGAGCTCAACAGCCACCTCGGGCTTCTACGCGACTGGAGCACGGCCCGCCATCAGGAACTGTTGCTCGAGGTACAGACCACGCTCTTCAGCATCGGATCACGTTTGGCGGCCGGTTCGGAAACCGATGCCGACTCCTTCAAGGTGCCACCGGTCACGGATGGACAGGTTACCGCGCTGGAGGCCGCCATGGACCTCATGGACCAGGAGCTGCCGACCATGCGGAACTTCATTCTACCAGGTGGGCATCAGGCCATTTCCCAAGCTCACATCTGCCGCACGGTCTGCCGCCGGGTGGAGCGGCGTTGCGTGCAGCTTTCCACCCATGAACCGGTGCCCGACGTGCTGATCCGCTACCTGAACCGCCTTTCCGACCTGCTTTTCGTGATGGCCAGGTCCCTTGGGCATGAACTGGGGGTGGAGGAGGTGCCTTGGAAACCCCGGGGGTGACCCTGTCCAAGGCCTTATGTCCCTAAGGAGCACCGCTCATCAACACCCGTTGAAAAGAAGGTGCCGGACGGATCCCTAT
>JADZGG010000197.1 GCA_020854015.1 Flavobacteriales bacterium | reverse complement strand
CGTTGAACGGCATGTTCAGGAATCTGTCCGCTCTCAATACCGTACAGATCAACGGGGACGTGCTGATCAACAACGGAGGCCGCCTTGATCTTACGGGTGGCACTTTGTATCTGACGGGGAATTTCCGCAGCATGGATGCGACGGCCGGTGTCACAGGCTTCTCCGATGTGGGCAGCTTGGTGCGGTTCAACGGAGGAGGCCCACAGGCCATCATGACCAACGGCTTTCAGGAGGAATTCGGAACATTACAGGTCAGCAAGTCGGCCGGCGACCTGAGCCTCAGCGCCCCCGTGTTGGTGAAGACGAACTTGGACCTCATCAATCGCCGTGTGTTCAGTACGTCCACGAACCTGATGAGCCTTGCTGCAGCGGCCACGGCCACCAACGCCACCAACGCCAGCTTCGTGAGCGGCCCTGTGCAGAAGTTCGGCACTGCCGACTTCACGTTCCCAATAGGCAAGAACACGAACTACCGCCCTGCTTCGCTTACCACGATCACAGGCTTGACCACCGACGCCTACACGGCCGAGTACTTCCCCACCACGGCGCCTGGCACCGCCTGGGTGCTCGGCCTTTTCCCCGGCACCTTGGATGCCACGCTCGACCACATCAGCGACTGCGAGTACTGGCAGATCGACCGGAGCAACGGTTCGCCGAACGCTTTCGTGACCCTGAGCTGGGATGCGGCCACCAGTTGTGGTGTCACGCTGATGGCCGACCTGCGTGTGGCCCGCTACGACGGAGCCGTTTGGCGCGACCGCGGGAACGGGGGTACAACTGGCAACCTGCTCGCAGGTACCGTGATCAGCAGTGCCTCGCAAACGGCTTTCAGCCCCTGGACCCTGGCCTCGGTGAGCGCACAGAACCCGCTGCCGATCGAGCTGATGTACTTCACCGCCATACCGCACGGCGATGTCGTGAACTTGGAATGGGCCACCGCCACGGAGCAGAACAACGACCGCTTCATCGTGGAGCGCAGCGTGGACGGCATCAGCTTTCAACCCGTTGTAACGCGCTCCGGAGCGGGCAATAGCAACAGCGTGATCGAGTACCGGGATCTGGACCGTTCACCCGTACCGGGTCTCAGTTACTACCGTCTGGGCCAGATCGACCTGGACGGCACCACCACCTGGAGCGACATGGTTCCTGTGGAATTCAACGCTTCCGGGACGCGCCCGCTGACCGTACTGTACGGAACGGATGAGCTGATCGCTGTACATGGCTTCGGTGCCGGGTCCGCTTTCGAAGTGCTGGACCCCTTGGGCCGTGTGGTCTTCAGCGGAACCAGTGGTCAGGCCGGTCGCACACCGCTGCAGCTCTCCAACTTGGCGCACGGCACCTATGTGTTGCGCTTCACCAGCGGGATCCGTTCAGAGAGCGTGCAGTTCGTTCGCTGAGGCCATTGCCACAGCGCCTGCTCACATGGAAGAGAGGCCTTAGTCCTCGACGAGAACGCTGAACTGCGGATCCAGGGGATCCAGCTCTGCCAACCACGTATCCAGGATGCCAGTTCCGTAGGCGGCCACGTACGGCAACATGTTCTCCTTGCGCTCCTGAAGTCCACCGCTTGGGAAGACCGTTCCGTGGATCCTGTCCAACCGTTCCAGCAAGGTGCCCTGTTGCCGTTTCGCTGAGCGGACCAACCGCTGTTCCAGGTGATCAAGTCCTTGCAGGGCCTTCTTCCGACGGGCCTCCACTGCTCCGTGCAACGTGGTGTCCGCTTGCTCCGCCTTCGCCAGCAATGCGTCGTACAATGCGTTCAACTGCGATCGTTCCTGTTCAACTTCGGTGGCGAAGGTGGATGCTCCAACGGCCACGCGTGACCTCAGTGCGTCGAGTGGCGCGAAAAGCTCCGGTACGGAAAGTCCAAGCTCCTGCCACTGTCGAAGTTGTTTCGAGGTGAGGAAAGCCGCACTGGTGCGGAGGAGCAACACCGGCATGGGTACTTGAAGACCTTGGAACAACCACCGCAGTTGCATCCAATAGGCCAGTTCACCTCCACCACCGATGTACGCGATGTTCGGCAGCACGTGTTCTTGGTACACCGGCCGCAACATCACGTTCGGGGAGAAGTCCTGCGGCCGTAACTGAATGTCGATCACCAGTTCTTCCGCGCTCCAAGACGCTTTGCCGTCCTTCGAACGGTAGCGACCGTCCTCCAACACGATCCGTGAGCGCTGGCCGGGGCTGAGGTGGAAGACGTTGATCTCGCGGGCATGGGCCTGGGGTGGGTAGCGCTCGGCCAGCTTGGCATCCGCGTAGCTAACTGTGCGCTGCGTAACCTGGTTCAGCACTTCCTCCTGAAGCACTGGAACGAAAAGTCGCTTGAGCGCAGGAGCATCCGCATCCAGAATGAGGAGGCCGAAGCGGCCGAAGAGCGCATTGACGAAGTGCCGCGTGGCTTCCGCAAGTGTTCGTTCGGGCACATAACTGGAGCGTAACAAGCGCTCGACCTCCGACGCCTCTGAACCCGCTCCCAACGCCGCCATTGCCTCATCGATCACAGCACTGATGCCGGCAAGTGGCATGCGACCGACCGGGCCACCCGCGGGGCCAGGCCATTGCACTTTGTGACCACCAAGCCAGGCATGGTCGATCTCTTCACGATCATGGTCCTCTGTGGCCATCCAGAAAACGGGTACCACATTCCGGCCAAGTTCGACGCTGAGCGTGCGTGCGAGGCGGATGGTGTTCAGCAACTTGAAGGGCACGTAGAGCGGCCCGGTGAACAGGCAGAGCTGGTGTCCTGTCGTCACGGTCAGCGTGTCGTCCGCTTCCAGCGAGATCAGGTTGGCTTGAACGGCCTCATGAACCTCCAGGCCCTGGTATTGCTCTCGCAGTGAGGCGATGAGGGTGGCACGTGCTTCTGGTGTGAAGCGACGTTGGTCAGCCGCGGTCCGCAAGCCCTTGAGATCGGGCGTATGAACATAATGTTCGCGCAGGCCCGCATCACCGCTGAGGTAGTCGTTGACCAAGGCACTGAAACGCCCGGTGACCGGGTACGGAACGGGGATGCGTTGCATGGAAGGCAGGGCGAAGGTAGTTGTGGCACAATAGCTACAAGACCTGCCCGGTAAGCCTGCTAACATTGCATCCAGACCTGCTAGACCATGAACCTTCGTCGATCACTGCTCGGTGGATCTCTCGCGCTTTCCCTGCTGGCTTCCGCACAGGACACCCTGCATGTTCAAACCCTTTCGTTCGACAGCATCACCACCCGACGTGGTTGGTTCCTATTCCCTGACACCTCCCACCACTACCGCAAGGTGCTGATGCACCACACCCTGAAGTGTGACGCGGCCACGACCCAAGACCAGTACGACTGCGGTGAATGGGACTACCTCACGTACAACTTCATACACGAGCATACTGGTCTGCTTGACAGTGCAGCGCTCCAGCACCCCTGGTTCAAAGTGGGTGAACTGGCCATACCAAGCATCGAGACCGTGGATGTGCCATCCTATGACCAATGGACCGAGCCAGCGCCGAAACGCACGATCCTGACGGTTGTGACGGAGAGCGACCACGCCGTTGGCATCGCTGACGCGATCGATGCGAGCAGCTTGAACGTGGATCGGGGTGCCGCACGCTCTCAGTACCTTTTCTTGGCGGCCGAACTCACCGCAGCCGGCCTTCAGCCGGGTCTGCCCATCGAACGCCTCCGCTTCCCCGTGCTCGTAGGTGGAGAAGTAGGGCGATCGACGGTGCGTATGAAACAGACCGTGTCCACTTCGATCACTTCATTCGATGAACAAGGCCTGACCACCGTGTTCCACCAGAGCGGAGAAGTGTTCGCGAACGCAGGTACGGCCACCTTGGACCTGGTGAGCCCCTTCACTTGGGATGGCTCCAGTAACCTGCTCGTGGAGCTCGCTACGGAAAAGGAGACCGCCACTGTCGGTCCTCAGCTCTCCGCAACAAGCATCGCCGCCGGTCAGGGCGTACAGGAGGTCGGACGCGACGGTCAGGTTCGCGTGAACAACGACTTCATCGGGCTTGATCCCACGCCGTTGACAACGCTAAATACCGAGGTCACCATCCTGGTCCGTGCCAAGGGCGATGCTTCCCTGCCTGTCAACACGTCGGTGTTCGAGGCTCGGAACGCGCAGAACCAACGCGTGCTCAACATCCACCTTCCCTGGAGCAACAGCAGCGTGTACTGGGATGCCGGCAACGTTGGCGGCAGTTACGACCGCATCAACAAGGCCGCCACCACCGCTGAAACGGAAGGGCAATGGAACGAGTGGGCCTTCACCAAGAACACGGTGACCGGCAGCATGAAGATCTACTTGAACGGGATCCTCTGGCACAGCGGCAGCGGCATGACCCGGCCCCTGACCGGTATCGTGAGCGCCAACTTCGGAGCTGCTGGCGATCGCAGCGTTCCCTACCGTGGTGATCTGGACGACCTGGTGATCTTCAGCACTGAGCTCGACGCCGCCACCATCGCCTCCTGGACCGGCCGCCGTATCGATGCCTCGCATCCTGCTTGGGCGAACGCCCTATATGCCTTCGGGTTCGATGAAACGGTGGACGTGCCCCACATGGCCGTGAACGCCGCCGATGCTGCGCATCCCGCATGGCTCATGGGCACCGTTCAACGCACCTACACCCCGGCCACTTCTGTTTGGCGCGCGTCCGGGTCCGTGCTCGTTCGTCCGG
>JADZGG010000196.1 GCA_020854015.1 Flavobacteriales bacterium | reverse complement strand
GTGGAGTAGCCCTCGGGATTCTCTTGCGGCGTGTCCATGTAGCGCTCGGTGTACATCACCTCATACATGCTCCAATCCATCACAGGGCCACCGGCCACACCGACCTGGAACGTGCCCGGGGCCTTGACCATCAAAGAGGTGGTCATGAAACCGCCGAAGCTCCAGCCGTGAACGGCCAAGCGCTTGTCATCAACATAGGGAAGGCCTTTCAGGTACTCAACGCCACGGAGTTGGTCCTTCACCTCAAGGGTGCCTAGCTGGCGGTGAATGGCCTGTTCGAAGTCCTTGCCCCGATTGTCACTGCCGTGCCCGTCCACTGTGAACACCAGGTAACCGCGTTCAGCGGCTTGCAGCATCCAATGCGAAGCCCCGCCGAGGAAACTGTTGGTGACCAGCTGAACGTGCGGACCGTTGTATACATAGAAGAGCACCGGGTATTTGCGGGATGCATCGAATCCGCTAGGCTTGATCAGTCGAGCGTTCAATCGGTCGCCGTTCTCACCGGGAATGGAGAACAGTTCGATGGTGCCCACCTTGTATTCCTTCAGCGGGTCTTTGCTGGTCAACAACGTCTTCATGGTCTTTCCGGCGGTAACCCTGCGCAGGTCGACCCTAGCGGGTACGGTCAGGCTGCTCCACGCGTCGATGAACAGAGTGCCGCTCGTGCTGAGCTGCGCGGAATGGGTTCCGGCTTCCGGGGTGAGCAGCAGGCTTTTTCCGTTGCTCATGTCGATGCGATAGATACGGGTCTCGGTGGCCCCGCGTGGATCTTTCGGGTCGATCATCGCGGTGCCTTCCACAAGGAGGTTGGCCTCTTTCGCATCCAGGCCGATCAGACGCTTCACCACCCAGTTGCCGGTGGTCAGCTGGCGCACCAGACCCTTGCTGAGGCTATAGAGGTAGAGGTGTGGGAATCCGTCGCGCTGGCTCCACCAGAGGTACTTGTCCGGGTCGCTCTTCAGGAAGTGCATGGAGTGCGTTGGCTCCAGCCACTTCGCATCGCGCTCTTCGAAGAGCTCCTTCATTGCCTTGCCTGTGGCCACATCGTACTGCACCACGCGCAGGTGGTCGGTGGCACGGTTCAGGTGCACCACGAAAAAGCTCTTCTGGTCCGGGGACCAGGCCAGGTTGGTGAGGTACTGGTCCTTCGGCTCGCCGGTGTTCAGGA
Source organism: Flavobacteriales bacterium (assembly GCA_020854015.1). GTDB lineage: Bacteria > Bacteroidota > Bacteroidia > Flavobacteriales_F > PHOS-HE28 > PHOS-HE28. Next base: position 2,226 of record JADZGG010000196.1, on the reverse strand, counting down.
AAACGGTCTTCTTCGTCCGCGTGTCGAACACGCCGATGGTGGCATGATGACTGGTCTGTCCGGCCATCGGGTAGCGGATGGTGTTGAAGGTGCTGGGTTTGGTGCTGATGTCCTCCAGTTCATAGGTCGACACCATCGTTTCGTCCAAGCGATAGAAGGCGAGCAGGTCACCCTGGGGGCTCCAGAAGGTCCCCTTCTCCACGCCGTACTCGTTGCGGTGAACGGTGCTGGCCCCGTTGATGATGCCGTCAGCACCATCGTTCGTAACACGGATGATGTGCTCGCGTTCGCGGGTCGTGTGGATGTACAGGTCGTTGCCAAGGGTGTAAGCGGTCTGTGTGTAGAGATCGTCGTGGTCCTGATGTTCGGCGTCGGCTGGCAAGGCCATGTGCGCAAGCATCGCCTTCTTCGACACATCATACTGGTAGGTCACGCTGTCCACGTCGAAGTAGAGCAGGTTCGCGCCGGTCCAGGTCACAGGCGGCAGCCGCTTGATCGCTTCCTTGCGCTTTAGTCCGTCATTCAACTCTTTCAAGCTGAGCACTGGCATATCGGCCATCTTGCCCACGCCGGCTTTCATCAGCAACGAGTCCTTCACGAAGCAATAGGTGTCCGTGTTGGGGATCCACTGCAGGCCACTGATCCGCTGCGGGGAAAGGTCGCTACCGGCCTTCAGCACGGCGTCCTTCAAGGTGAGTTCTTTCTGCTGGGCGGAAGCGGTTAGCGCGATCGCACCAGCCAGCGCGGCGGTTACAAGGGAACGAGAAAGGAACATGCGCAACAGGGGTTGGACCGCGAAGATGCGGAACCCTTGCCGATCCGGGGACCGGCCGGGGATGGCACGACGGATCAGGGATGAACATCAGATGATGTTCACCTCCCGCTCCAGTTCCACGCCAAAGCGTTCGTGTATGCTCGCCAGGATGCGGGTGCTTAGGTCGAAGATGTTGCGGCCCGTGGCGCCGCCGTGGTTCACCAGCACCAGTGCCTGGTCTTTGTGAACGCCGAAGCCATCCTCCCGGAAGCCCTTCCAGCCGGCCTTCTCGATGAGCCAACCGGCCGCGAGCTTCACGTACCCTTCCCCAGCCGGATAGGCGGCCACGTCGGGGTATTCCGTGCGGATCGCATCGGCCACCGCCAAGGGCACCACGGGGTTCTTGAAGAAACTTCCGGCATTTCCGATCACCTTGGGGTCGGGCAACTTGCTGCTGCGGATGGCGATCACGGCATCGCTCACATCGCGCAAGGTGGGGGCGGTGATGCCGGTTTTCTCCAGTACCTGTCCGATGTTGCCGTAGCTCGTGTTCAGCACGGGTCGCTTGCTGAGCTTGAAGGTCACGTTCAGGATCACGAAGCGGTCCTTGCCTTCGCGCTTGAAGTAGCTCTCGCGATAGCCGAAGTGGCATTGCTCCTTCCGGAAGGTGACCACGGTTCCATCGTCGATCTTCAGGGCCTCGAGTGAATCGAAGGTGTCTTTCAGCTCCACGCCGTAAGCTCCGATGTTCTGCATGGGCGCGGCGCCCACGCGACCCGGGATCAGGCTCAGGTTCTCCAGTCCGCCCCAGCCGTTCGCCACCGCGTGACGCACCAGGTCGTGCCAAACCACTCCGGCGCCGCAGCGGAGCCATATGTGCGCTTCATCCTCGCGCAACACTTTCAGGCCGGGCACCTCGTTCAGCAGCACCACCCCGTCCCAGTTGCGCGTGAAGAGCACATTGCTGCCTCCACCCAGGATAAGCGGCTGTAGACCGGAAAGCTCGGGTGCACCAAGAAGCTCGCGCAATTGTTCAAGGCTGCGGAAGCGCGCCAAGGCCTCGGCGCGGGCAGCAATGCCGAAGGTGTTGTAGGGTTTCAGGTCGGCGTCGCGCAGGATCTCCATGGCGGACAAGTTTACAGCCAAGCCCGCGTTACTTTGCCCCGATGTCCTCTTCCGCCAAGCGCGCCATCGTCTCCGTAACCAACGATCTGGCCACGGACAATCGCGTGCACCGCACCTGCACGGTGCTGCAGGAGTTGGGCTACGAGGTGCTCCTCTTGGGACGGAAGCTGCCCGGAAGTCTTCCGCTGGAAAGGCCCTACGCCACTAAACGCATGCAGCTGCTCTTCCGCAAGGGGCCGCTGTTCTATGCGGAGTACAATTTGAGGTTGTTCTTTCTGTTGCTTGTTGTTCGTGGGTCGTTGTTAGTGGCGAACGACCTCGACACATTGTTGCACAACCATCTGGCG
>JADZGG010000195.1 GCA_020854015.1 Flavobacteriales bacterium | reverse complement strand
GAAAAGGGCTCCGACCAGCGGAGCCCTTTCGGTTCGTAGTTGTGAACGGTCTTAGTACACCATCACCTTGCGCTGAAGCACTTGGGTGCTGTTCTGCAACTTGAAGACGTAGATGCCGGTGGACAGGTTCTCCTTGGGGAAGGAGATGATCGTCATGCCGTTCACCATGGTCTGCTTGGGCTTGGATCCCATCGTCTTGCCTTGCATGTCCATGAGGATCACATCGTGTACCACGTCGATCGTGCTGCTCACCATCACGCTCACGTTGGTGCCGTCATCCCACGTGGTTACGATCTCGGTGCCGTTTGCGCCATCGCAGCTCGCGCTGATCATGTCGTGCACACGCACATCGCCATTGTTGTCGGTCTGGGTCAGACGGTAGTAAGCCAAGCCATCGCTCATTTCGTCCACCAGCGCGTAGTCCTGCTGGGTAACGCTGTTGCCAGCGGCATTCACCGTACCGACGGCCTCCCAAGTGGTCAGGTCGCGGCTCTTCTCCACGGTGAAGGAGGCGCTGTTGGTCTCGGTGGCGGTGCTCCAGATGAGCTTCACATTGTTGTTCTCGCAGATGCCTTTGAAACTGGTGAGTTCCACAGGCAGAGGCAGACTGCGGTTCGTCAAGGTCCAAGCCTTGAAGAAGTTTGCACCGCCGACGGTAACGCTATTCACTTGGCTAACAGTTGCCCCACCTACCCAGCATCCTGGACAACCAGGAAAGAGAACATCTCCCCATTTATTCACTCCAGTGTTGAAACGTTGTGCGTCCAGGGCCGTGCCTGCGACACCAGCGGTGATCACGTTGCCCCCTTGCACATCCGCATTTGCGTAATTGAATGTGAGGTCCACAGTAGGAGAGGCTGCATAGGCCCATCCCGTTTCTTTCGTGTCGATGATCCAGAAGCGGTCCACGGCCTGATCAGAGTTGTTCGGTAGGCCGGTCGTGTAATCGTTCATGTGGGTAACGCCCGCATCAGCCATGTACAACGTATTGTTCCAAGCATTTGCAGGAGCTACGGCTCCTCCTAAACCGCTCGTGTTCAAATAGGGGTAATAGCTGTAGGTTGAGAACACGAAGGAACCCGCACCGGCTGGAGCGGTTGCAATGTCAACTGCCAAAGGGAAGCCCACGTTCGCTTGATTGCCCCAGTTGATGGTGTAGGGCAAGGCACTGCTGTTGGTTCCGATGTTCCAACGGATCTTGTTCTGAGCAGCTTCCGAGCGGAAGTTCCCCGTCGTGTTGGCGCCGATGTAGGTGATGGCGTTCTGCGCGCCATTGTCGATCACCAAGTAGGCCCCGCCGTTCTGAGCGGGCCGTGGGTCCGGATTCCAAACAAAGTACGGATCCGTGGCACCGGAGTTCTCGATTACGATGCGGGCAGCCTGTCCCCAGGCCATTCCCGTCATCACTGTTCCCAGAAGGAGGAGTACGGATTTCTTCATGGTAACCTCAAAGATAGGTCATTCGGTGACCGAACACATGCCCGGAACTGCAAGATGGCCGCATTCTGGGAAGCCTGTCAAGCCACCCCCTTGGCCGCCGGTGCCCAACGCCTTGTGCGGCGCGGTGTTCAGCTGGTTTTGGGGGTGTTTAGGGCAGGGCATATCCCGGGCGGTCCAATAGGTTGACGAAGCACTTGCCGAACGGTTGCCCCGGAGGGGGATAACTTGCCGGCCTTGTTGACGGAACGTGCAGCCCACAGCCCGCATCCCCTGGTCCGGTGCCCTTCACTGGCAAGCCTTGGAGCCATACCCCTCCTTTCTCGCTCGCCGCACCGGGGCCTCGGGGGGATGGGTGATCGGTGTGGGCGCTGAGGAAGTGCTCGAGGCCCCAAGACCCGGGACCTGGTGCTTCGGCCACCTGGCCTACGACATGAAGAACAGCCTCGAGCCCCTTTCGAGCAGGCACCCCGACGAAGATGGTTTTCCACTGAGCCGGTGGTCCGTGCCCTTTTGGGTGGTGGAATTGGAAGGGGAGCAGGCTACGCTTCACAGTGCGGCTGAGCACCAAGCAGAGGGCCTTACGTTCCTGCAAGCCTTGGTCGGCTCTCTTACGGTTCCACTTCCTGTTGCCCCCTTGACCGGCTGGCAGGTGCGAACCACGCGGGAACGCTACCTGCAGCAGGTGGAACGGGTACTTCACCACGTCCAGCGTGGGGACATTTACGAGTTGAACCATTGCGCCGGGCGGACCACCCACCAGCTGGGCTGGGATCCCTTTGCAGGCTTCGCGCACCTGATGACGGCCAACCCGGCGCCATTAGCGGCCTTCTACCGAATGGGTGACCAATTCGCCCTCTGCGCCAGTCCGGAACGCTACCTCTTGGTGGAGGAGGGGAAGGTGCTGGCACAACCGATGAAGGGTACCCGAAGGCGCCATGCCGACCCCATCGAGGACGCCCGCCTCGCTCTCGAACTGGCTGCGGACCCCAAGGAACGGAGCGAGAACATCATGGCCGTGGATGTGATGCGCAACGACCTGAGCCGGGTTGCCGCATCACGGTCCGTGGTGGTGGAAGAGCTTTGCGCCGTGCATGCCTATCCACATGTGCACCAGATGACCAGCACGATCAGGGCCCGATTGCGGGTCGGAGCTACGGCCTGGGATGCTGTTCTCGCTTCCTTCCCCATGGCCAGCATGACCGGTGCCCCCAAGCTGCGGTCCATGCAGCTGATCGATGAGGTGGAGGACATGCGCCGGGGCCTGTTCAGTGGCACCTTGGGCTTTTTCACCCCGGCAGGCAACGCGGACCTGAACGTGGTGATCCGCACCTTGACCTACAACGCCATCAGCGGACGTGCTGCCCTGCTCACCGGAAGCGCCATCACGGCCTCCAGCCTGCCCGAATTGGAATGGGAGGAGTGTGAACTGAAAGCGCGCTCGGTCCTCAATGCCTTGGGTGATGTTGGATGACGTTCGCCTCACGGTCCGAAGGCATCGTCTGTTGCCGGATGATGCGCGCGTGCTTGTGGCCGTGAGCGGCGGCATGGACAGCATGGTCTTGTTGCATGTGCTTCGGAAGTTGTGGTACCGCTGCGAGGTGTTGCACATTGACCATGGCCTTCGCGGCCCGGAAAGCGATGCGGACCGACGCTTCGTGGAAGAGCACTGCCGCGAACAGGACTTTCTTTGTCATGTACGCGCTGTCGATGTACGCTCCCTAGCATCACAGCAGGGCCTGTCCGTCCAAATGGCTGCCCGTGAGCTCCGCTATGAAGCGCTCAAGGAGGTGGCGTTCGAGACTGGCATCGAACACATCGCGTTGGCCCACCACCGCGATGATGCCATCGAAACCTTCTTTCTGGAACTGATGCGGGGTGGAACCGGGACCATTCCGCCGCGCTCTGGCCCTTTCGTTCGGCCCTTGATCGGTGTGGGGCGCTCCGCCATCGAAACTTATGCGATGGAGGAAGAGCTCGTGTGGCGGGAGGATGCCAGCAACGCGGACCCCAAGTACCTGCGCAACCGGGTGCGGCACGAACTGCTGCCCTTGTTGGAGAACTTATCTCCCGGCGTGCGCAAGGTGCTCGGTCGTTCTCTCGATCGGTCGCGGACTTTGCAAGCTTTGGCGACTCGGGAGCTTGATGCGAAGCTTCGGGGCCATCAGGACGCACTGCCGCTTGAGCTGATCCGACAACCGGACGGGGCCTTGATCGTGTACCGGTGGCTGCGCCCCAGGGGCTTTCATCCTGACCAGATCGACAAGCTCGTTCAAGCAGTGGATGACGAGCGTACCGGTGCGGTCTTCTCATCAGGCCCGCATCGTGTCACGGTTGACCGCGCAGCACTTCTGCTGACCACGATCGGTTCAGGTGCTCCGGTTGAGCATATCGTGGAGGTGGATCTCCTTGTTCCTGTTGATGCGCCCTTCACCTTCGAACGCTATGGGCCGAAAGCGGTGGACCTCGGCGAAGGCCCTGCGACCGCGTGGTTGGACGAAGCTTCGCTCGTGTACCCCTTGTATATCCGGCCTTGGCGGCAAGGAGATCGCATGCGCCCGATCGGTTTGGGCGGTAGCAAATTGATCAGCGACATGCTGATCGACGCCAAGGTGCCCGGGCCGGAGAAAGAGCGGACCTTCGTGTTGGTGAGCGGCGACCGGATCGTGTGGCTGGCCGGTCATCGGGTGGCCGAAGATGCCCAGGTAAAGTCGAACAGCACATCGGTGTTACGGGTGGCCCTTCGCGAGGTGTGAACGGCTCGATCCGCACGGATGTTATCTTGGGGCAAAGCTCCATTGCCATGATCCCCGCCACTGCCGAGAAGATCGAGAAAGAGGACCTTCCGCGCCTAACGTTCCCCAAGGAGGCCTTACACCTCAGCGAAGAGCACCGGCGCGAGCTGGATGTCAAGCTTGATCGCGCGCGCACCCTCGGCAACACCGAGCACGACAAGTGCCGCATCCTGTTCAAGGACAGTGAGGGCATGAAGTACGTGGAGTGTACGGTCTGGTCCTTCGATAAGGGCAGCATCGTGTTGAAGTATGGCAATACCATCCCACTGACACGGGTGCTGGATGTGCAGATGTTCTGAGCTGGCGCGGTCTGATAGGAATACCATCTTTTAACGGATCGGCCG
>JADZGG010000194.1 GCA_020854015.1 Flavobacteriales bacterium | reverse complement strand
ATGCTTCCTGCGGCAAAGGACTACAAGCGTATCGGCGATGGCGATACGGGCCCGAACACAGGGGGCATGGGTGCCATTTCCCCGGTCAACTTCGCGGACAAGGACTTCATGCAGAAGGTGCATGATCGCGTGGCAGCTCCCACGGTGCGTGGCCTCCGCGAGGACGGGATCCCCTACCAGGGCTTCATCTTCATGGGGTTGATGAACGTGGCTGGCGAACCTTACGTGATCGAGTACAATGTCCGCTTGGGCGACCCCGAGACACAGGCCATACTACCACGGTTGCGAAGCGACCTGCTCGACCTTTTCGAAGGGATCGCTTCGGGCACACTGAGCGAACGACATGTGGATGTGGATGACCGCACCACCGCCACGGTCGTCATGGCCTCGGAAGGCTACCCGGAAGAGTTCGAGAAGGGCTTCCCAATCCTCGGCGTGGAAATGGTGAAGGGTGCCTACGTGTTCCAGTCGGGAACAGCCTTGAAGGGGGACTCTCTGCTCACCAATGGTGGGCGCGTTCTATCCCTCACCGCGTTCGGCAAGGACACCGAACATGCCATCACCAACGTATACCATTCAGTGGCGTTGATCGACTACGAAGGCAAGTATTTCCGCAAGGACATAGGACGCGACCTGGTGCGCGCTCCTCAACAAGCCTGACCAGTAACGATCAGATATGCTCGCCTTTCTGTTTGGCCGTGCGGGTGTATCGGGCCTGCAGCATCAACCAGTAGACACCACCGAAGGTCAGCACAAGGCTGAAGATCACCACCGGTGTCCATCCAAAGGGGGTAAGCACCCAATCAAAAAGGGTCTGCATGAAATGTCCGATCCCGTACCAGATCTTCGTCATCGTTACAAGGGCTTGATGCGGGGCAAAGATAGAAGGAGGGATCGGCCAACAACGCCATCGCGCTGACCAATGCTTGTTCGATCCTTCCGACAGAACCAGCCTGCGGTATTGTTCCTACTGCTGGTGTTGGTTCCAGTGCTCTGGCCGGGTGTCCTGACCGGTGAGGTCTTTGCTCTGGCCCGGCTCCGCACCGGTATGCCGCTGGCCCGGATGTTGGCGCATATGCTTGAACTGGCCCCTTGGGTCCCCTGGTTCGTGGGCATGTTGTTCACTGTTGGCTGTGCCTTGCTATTGGACAAGGTGGCCAGCGATGCTGAGCTCTTCGATCGAAGGAATCACCTTCCCGCACTGCTGTTCCCGCTGATGATGGCGCTTGCACCGCAAGGAATGTGGGTAGGTCCGGCTTTCCTGGGACTTCCTTTCGTGTTGTGGGCCTTCGCACGCACTTGGTCCATTCAAGGGCGCACGACGTCGCTCGGCCCCCTTTTCGATGCGGGCCTCTTGCTCGGCATGGCGGCCTTGTGCTATTTCCCATACATTTTTCTGGTGGTGGTGGTATGGGCGTCCGTCGCGGTAATGCGCCCGTTCCAATGGCGTGAGTACATCGTGCCCTTTGTGGGCTTGTTGGTCCCCTACTACCTGGCGTGGGGCGTGTCCGGGATCATTGATCTGCCAGCGATGGATCCGTTGCGCACCTTGGCCGGACGCGCGAGGTCGACGCTTCAGCATCCTACAACGCTATGGTCGGTCCTGGTCCTGTTGGTGTTCGTGCCGCTCCTATTGAAGGGATTGGCCAACTACGCGACCTTGTACACCAGAAGCATCGTTCGGGAGAAGAACGTACGCTCAGCCTTTCTGGCCGCCTCACTTGCGCTGGCCATTCTGTTCGGCTTTGAGTCATTATTGAACCGGACCTATCCGGCCGCTCTGCTGGCCGTTCCTCTGGCGGTTATCGGTTCCCATGCTGTGCTTCGTCCGGGCCGCGACTGGCTTTCGGAAATGGCCGTGTGGTGGTTGCTTACTGCTGCGCTATGGATGCGGTGGATGGGTTGAGGTCAAGGCCCCTACCTTTGCACGCACAGGGCATTCAACGTTCTGAAGAATCCATGAAATTCGGCGTCGTCACCTTCCCGGGATCCAATTTCGATGAGGACATGGTGTACGTGCTCGGAACGATCATGGGCCAGCCTGTTGAGCGTCTATGGCACAAGGACCACGACCTGCGCGGCGTGGACATGGTGGTGCTTCCCGGAGGCTTTTCCTACGGCGATTACCTCCGTTCGGGCGCGATCGCCCGCTTCTCACCCATCATGCAGGAAGTAGTGGCACATGCCAAGCGTGGTGGGTATGTGTTCGGTGTCTGCAATGGTTTCCAGGTGCTCTGCGAGGCTGGGCTGGTGCCGGGTGCCTTGCTGCACAACGAGGGTCAGAAGTTCGTTTGTCGCAACGTCTTTGTTCGCCCCCAGACACGTCGCACGCTGTTGACCGCCGGGCTGAAGGACGTGGCCCACTGCTTCCCCGTTGCGCACGGCGAAGGCCGCTACCACGCGGATGAGGACACCTTGAAGATGCTCGACGATGGCGACCAGGTGCTTTTTCGCTATTGCGACAAGGACGGCCGAATGACGGAAGCTTCGAACCCCAATGGCAGCGTGGAGAGCATTGCCGGAGTGTGCAATGAGGCCCGCAACGTTTTCGGTATGATGCCGCACCCCGAGCGTGCTGCGGACGAGCGCTTGGGCAATACGGACGGCAAGGCGCTCTTCGCGTCGATGCTGCAGGCCGTCATGGCCTGAACGCGGTTTTTCTGAAAAGTGGTCGGATGGTGCGCACTGCGGAAGGGTCGATCGACCGGACCGGTGAGCCGCCTTTCAAGCCTTCCCAACCGGCGAATTCCCAACCAGGGCTGGCCAATGCGCTGACCCTCAGTGGGATGCCAGCGAGGAGCTGTGGAGTAGCGATCGGGGTGGTCATGGCCAGGTCTTCAATGAACAACTTGCCTTGCTTGGGATCAGGGCGTACGAGCCGGACCGTGCGAAGTGAGCGTCCGGTATACCGGCCGAAGTGCGACATCAGCGCGTTCGGCCGTTGCTGAATGTGAGCGCGCAATGCCTCCCACGTGCTTTGCGGCGTGGGTTGGTCGAGTTCCGGCGCCCAACGATCGTGATCGCGCTCCAAGGCGGTCTTGTGCATGTTGTACAGGCTGTCCAGTAGCTCGGTGGCGTAGGCTGGCGAAAGCACCGTGGCGAGCAGGCCTTCCAGCCGTGCCATCAGCTGTGGGCCGAGGTCGGGGTGGCCCATCAACAATGGTATGTACGGAGCTTCCAGCGCCGTGGCGCTGCACATGCGCTCCAGGCTGTTCTCGGTCATCGGCGCCCAGAGGTCCATGTCGAACACGATCCACCGCCATCGGCCTTCCAGCGTGCGCGACCTCCAGGAACGCACGTTCAGGTCGTGGTCCGCACGACCGGTGTACAGGTCCAGGCTCGCCAGATCCACCAAGCTCTGCAGATCGAGCCACTTCGCCAGGCTGTCGATCGGGGCATTCCTGTTCAGCGCCTCGATGGCTCGCGAAAGCCCGTCCTCGCTGCCACGCAAAGCATGGTTCCCCGGACCATCCACGAGGTCGATGGCCTCGGCACCGCTCCGGTCCATGAGCCAAGCACCGTTCTTGGGCGGCATCGCACGGTAAAGGCCTTGGTAGACCCCGTTCAAGTAAACGGGAACCGGCTGGCTCCGTTGCACATCCACATGTCCGCCTGCAAGCACCACGATCTGCTCGACGAGCATGTTCCTGAGAAAGGAATGCGGGGTTGCATCAGCCCGTAGGAACAGCTCATACCAAGCACCGGATCCGGGTAGTTCGATGGGTCCGCCACTTCCGAATCGATCACGCGCAAAGAGCTTGAACGAGCGTTTCGCCAGGCTACGAGAACCGCTACCTGCCACGGCCAGTCCAAGGGAGCTAACGACGCTCGTATCGCCGAAGTTCTGTTCCACCAGCACAGGAGCCTGCCATTCATTGCCGCTCCGGCTGAAGTTGGCTGCACCACCTTCGGCGAGGATGCCAATGGTGTCATTGTACAGCGCCCTGGGATCGGCCGCGATGCTCAGATAGGTCGGCTCCGGTGCCCCAGCTTGCACAGTGATCATCGCCTCCGGCCCTGAGAGCGCGTTGCTCGGCATGCTCCGTGCGCGGACCACATGTCCAGGACCGATCCACAGTTCATCGGTCAACAGTGGTGAACTGCTGTTCACGGGTGAGCCATCAGTGGTGATGCGGATCGGATCCTTGGTCGGTGGGTTGACCTTGATACGGCCTTCCTCGCTGACAAGGACCACGGGTGCGGCCACCAGCGTGAGCGCTGAGCTCCTGATGTTGGGCTCGCCGGGACTGGGGGGTGGGACGAAGCTCCAGCT
>JADZGG010000193.1 GCA_020854015.1 Flavobacteriales bacterium | reverse complement strand
TCTGTGGTGGCCTAAAGACGCGCATCTATTGGGTCAGCGCCACCGGCTTTGACACGCATGCGCAGCAGACCGACAGCGTGGATCACACCATCGGCATGCATGCCAACCTGCTGCAAGGCGTCAGCGACTCCATACATGCCTTCCAGGATGATCTCCAACTCCTTGGCATCGCCGATCGTGTGACAGGCATGACCTTCTCCGAGTTCGGGCGGCGCATCATGAGCAATGGATCGGGTGGCACGGATCACGGAAGCGCCCTGCCCATGTTCCTCTTTGGCAACAAGGTGATCCCCGGTATGCTCGGCACCAACCCTGTCATTCCCTCCAACACCACGCCGAGCACGAACCTCGCCATGCAGTACGATTTCCGGTCCGTGTACGCTTCCGTCCTGAAGGATTGGTTCTGCATGGAACAGAGCGATGTGGACACCGTGCTGCTGAACAGCTACCAGCCGCTGGCCTTGATCGACCCCCAAGGCTGCATCAATGTCGGCGTGCACGAACTTAACCAGGGCGCGGGTGAAGTGATCCTGGAGGTGTACCCGAACCCGTTCGTCGAACGCACGGCCGTTCGTTACCAGGCCACCGGTGGACGCGTGGTCCTGCAGGTCTTCACCGAGCAGGGGCAGGTGGTTCGGACACTGGTCGACCAGATCGTACCGGCAGGCACCTTCACCGTGGATTGTGATCTCGGCGACATGCCGACCGGCGTGTACTACTGCCGCTTCCAGAACATGGGCCGCCAGCAGGTGAAGAGCATGCTGAAGGTACGGTAGACGTTATTGGATGATCAATCGAAGGAAATTGCCTTCGTTCGCTTCCGCGCTGCGGAGCACGTAGTGTCCTGATGCGAGGTCGATCGTGCACCGTTCAGCAGGAGCGATGGTGCATACCACCCGCCCGGTGGCATCGATGACCAACTGTTGGGAGCCTGGGTCCAGTCCCCATCGTGCTCCTTCGAACGTGCTGCCTTGAGTGAGCAACAAGGTGGTGACGAGTTGCGTCCCTCCCGGAAGGTCCTCTATTCCATTCGCCAGCGGGGAACTTCCGTAACCAAGCGGGTATGAATAGCTGTTATAGTCGCCGAACCCGTAGGCCCAGGCTTCCATGCCAGATGTGCACTCAAGCTTGTGCTCGCCAGCGCTGATGCTGTATTGGCCCCAGAAGATGCCGGGTACACCGCTCATCGGCTGCAACTGCGCGCTGACATCCACACCATCCAAGAACAGGACCGGTGCACCGGCTTCTCCACCCACCACTGCGTTCACGAAGTGCTCCGGTGTGCCCGCTCCGGTCAAGGCGCTCCAGACCGCCCGTTCATCCTGCAATGTGGATGGTTGTATCCATAGGTAGCTAGGATCACCGCTGGCGGGATTGCAGTTCTGGCTCTCGTTGAACTGGCCCACGGCCACAGGTGCGGTCGCACTGATGGCACCTGGAGCGGACATGAACACATCGGCCACCTCGCCGCTGTCCAACACGACCGGGGCCTGACCGGTGATGCTGATGGTGTTGTTGTCACTGCCGGAAAGCACGCGCAACTCATCCCCTCCGCGGAACTTGAACGGCACGATGTGGAACAGCCGACCCCAATTGGCGACGGGTTCGATCTGCTGGTAGAGGTGATCGTCCGCGCTCAGCTGGCAATTCACACGGGCCTGTCGTGCTCCGGCGAACACGGCAACAGGTTTCGTAGGGTCCAGGCTGCGCACGCGGCTTCCGCTGAGGTCTCCGAACGCCTGTTGTTGGAAGGCCTGTCCTTCATCGAGCAACACGGTATACGGTACACCCGGAGGACGAAATCCTACGGTCAGCACCGAAGGCACGATCTCAACGACGGTGGAATCCGCGGTGGCGAGCACCACGAATTCAGAAGGCGAGGTGTTCACGGCATCCTCGTGCGCAAGCACCAGGTATTCGCTTCCCAATCGGTCGTAGGGCAGGGCCATGCACGCTTCGGAGAAGTAGAGCCGATGGTGATAGGCGTACACGTTGACCGGATCATCCGCCACCACACGAAGACCGAAATCGAACACGTCCTCGTCACCTTCGGGATAGTAGATGTTCGTCGGCAGGGTGATCACCGTATCGTGCTGCGCAGGCACGGAGAAGGGAATGACGTATCCAGTGGCGGGCACCTGTACTTCTCCCTGCGTGACCACATCGCTGGAAATGACCAGTTCGAAGTACGGCGGGGTGTTGAACTGGAGATCCAGGTTCTCCATGTAGGTGACCCACAATTCGGTGCCCGAGGACGTGGGTTGGGCAGCAGTGCTCAGGCAGAGTGCCGCGGCGATGGGGAGCAATTGGTGGCGCATCATCATGTATTGAAGACCGAAGATGGGCACGAAACGCTGCCTTCGCTCACTCCAAAGGGAGGCAGTCAGCCTTGCCCGGCTCGCAAACGGCACCCCCCAGCGACTCCGCAGCGGGGCGCTCTTTCCAAGCGTGCTCAAGCGCATTCAGGAAATGATCGGCGCTCTGTGCACCACTGATCCCGTATTTGCTGTCGATGGCAAAGAAGGGCACGCCCCGGATGCCCAGCTGCTGCGCTTCGTATTCGTCCGTGCGCACGGCCTCGCTGAAGCCCTGTCCAGCAAGCAGGTCGTTCACCTCGTTCGCATCCAGACCGATCTCCGTTCCCAGACGTACCAATATGGTCGGGTCGCCGATGTTCGCACCTTCGGTGAAGTAGGCTTTGAAGAGGCGTTCCTCCATAGCATCACCCAGGCCCTTGGACTTTGCCAGTTGGATCAAGCGGTGTGCTTGGAAGGAGTTGACGATCACCGTCCGTTCGAAGTTGTAGTCCAGCCCAACACTGCGTGCGCGATCGGCCACACTGGTCACCCGGGCCTTTGCATCATCCATGCTCATTCCATACTTGCGGGCCAGCATGGTATAGGTGTTCTCGTTGCTTGTGGCCGGAGCGTTGGGGTCCAGTTCGAAGCTCTTCCATTCAACGAGCACACTGTCCTTGTGCGGAAAGCGTTCCAGGGCGTTCTCGAACTCACGTTTGCCGATGTAGCAGAAGGGGCAGACCACATCGCTCCAGATCTGAACGGTGAGCTGAGAGGTTCGGGCGGCGCTGGTGTCGGTCATGACTGGTTGGGCAAAGGTGAACAGCGGTGCCAGCAATAGGATGGTGATGATGCGGGGGCGCATGGTCGTGTACCGCTTTGAGCAGGGAACGTGCCGCATTGGGGCAGCTGCCGATCCGACAGGTTGGAATGAGAGAAGCCGGTCCTTGCGGACCGGCTTCCCGTTCTTGGATCGTAGATGGGGCCTTAGGCCTTCTTCACGTTCACAGCGTTGAGGCCCTTGGGGCTCTCTTCCACTTCGTAGGTGACGGCGTCACCTTCCCAAAGGGCGTCACGGGTGCCGGTCTTGTGGACGAATACGTCCTTGCCGCCTTCGTCAGGGGTGATGAACCCGAAACCTTTCTCCGTGTTGAAGAACTTCACTTTACCACTTGCCATTGTACTACTTGTTGTTGAACACCGGTAAAAGCACCGATGCCTTATGGGACAAAAGTAGCGGCATTGAAGGTCCGCCCCGACGATCGGCCGTGAATAAAGGTATCCCAGCGGTCGCGCGTTCAGTCCCCTTTGCTCTCCATCCAAGCCTGGACCATGCGTATCCAGCCGTAGGAGTAAGCTCCGTTGAAGTGGGCATGCAGGGCTTTCGTGTTCGCTTCAGGCTCTTCGGCGATGCGGGCGGCCACACGCTCCAGGTCCTCTTTCGACAGGATCCGTGTGATATCAACCTCCCCGCTCCGGATCCCCGGTGCCATGTGGCTTTCAATGGTGGTCTTCGTCAACCCCCGCTTTTCGGCGATCGCCTCGATGCTCAAGCCTTCGGCGAACAGGGTGCAGGAGAGCTTGTAGCTGTCGCCCTTTTGCGGCTTACCCTCCGGAGCCCCTTCTCCGCGTTTCTTCCTCACTCGGCCGCTCTTGCCTTTACCGGCAGGATGATGCTCGGCCATGAAGGCAGCCACTTGTTCAAGCACGGCCTGTCGCTTGTCGTGCAATCGCTTCTCCAGGCCTTCGTGGCGCGTCACCTCCTTATTGTTCAGGATGCACTGGGTGATGTGACCCGCCTTGCCGATCGCGGCCAACTTGCGCATCAACGCTGAATCCAGGTCATCGAGGTCCTCGCGGTAGGCCTTGGTGCCGGTGAGGCGTTCCAGCACGGCCTTGTTCCGCAGCAGGTCCTTCACGCGGGCCAGAAGCAGGTCCGAGTAATAGGTGCCGCCTTTCTCCAGCCGTGCCAGCAGGTCCACATCCGCTCGAGCGGCGAGCAAGCGCATCAGCTGTCCGCGGAATTTCAAGGTGTTCTCTGATTCACGCTTCAGGTCCGCGACCAGGTCCACCAGCCCCTGGCGGATGGCCGTGTCGGCGAAGAAGGTGTTCTCGTGCGCCTTGTACACCCGTTCGGCCATTTTCAACAGTGGGTCCATGTGGAACGTGGTGGAGAGCACTTCGCGCACGTAGCCCTGTTGTTGGTCCTTCAGCAGATCCGGAAGTACAGAGACGTCCTCCTTGCGAGCGGTGAAGGCCACTACTTCCGCATCGCTGCTCACCACACCGGGGTTGATCCGTGTGCGAAGGATGAGCCCGTCGAGGCTGCGAAGTCGCGAGAGCGCCACATAGACCTGGCCCGGAGCGAAGGCCTGTCCCACATCGATGATCGCCTTGTCGAAGGTGAGGCCCTGGCTCTTGTGCACGGTGATGGCCCACGCCAGCTTGATCGGGTAGTGATCGAAGCTGCCGATGATGTCCTCCATCAACTCCTTGGTGTCGTCGAGCACCTTGTAGCGCTTGTTCTCCCAGCGTTCCTTCTTCAGCACGTAGGGCATGCCGCTGTCGTGCATCTCGACTTCGATGGACTCCTTTTCGATGCGCGTGACCTTGGCCAGCTTGCCATTGAAGTAGGCCCGTTCGGGATCGTTGCGGGTGAACATCACCTGGGCGCCCACACGCAGTTCCAACGAGGGATTCAAGGGGAACATGCTCTCCGGGAACTCGCCATCAACCTCCGCTTCGAAAGTGCTTGAAGGACCTGGCAACCGGTCCAATGCGTGACGATTCAGTTCGTCGGCCTTGTTGTTGTGAGTGGTGAGGGTGATGATGCCTTCATCTTCCTTGCGGACCTCAGGACGGTAGTGCTGGTTGAGCGCCGCCACATCCTCCGTCGTCACCGTGTTGTTCCGGAAGTTGTTGAGGATATGGATGAAGTGCGCGTCCTGCTGTCGGAAGATCTTGTCCAGCTCGATGTGTACGAAGCCACCGCTTCCATCGGAATAGGGACGTAGGGCAAGCGCCTCGAAGAAATGCGGGCTCCTGTAGTACCGCTTCAGTACGCTCCATTCGTGGTCCTTCACCACGGGCGGAAGCTGGTACAGGTCGCCGATCAGCAGTACCTGCGCCCCACCGAAACTGCGATCATACCGCCCTTTCACCCAGCGCATGCGATGGTCAACGGCATCGAGCAGGTCGGCACGCAGCATACTGACCTCATCGATGATCAGCAGGTCCACCTCGCGAAGCACGTTGCGCCGCATGCCGTTCAGCGGGTGCTTGCGCGTGAGGTTGTCGCGGTCCCAGAAGTTGCCAAGGGCGTTCACCTCCTGCGGTGCGTTGCGTTCCGGAATGAAGGACCCGAGCGGGAACAGGAATTGGGAGTGCAGCGTGACACCTTTCGCGTTAAGCGCTGCGATGCCGGTGGGGGCGAGGATGACGTAACGCTTGTGTGTGCGCTCCGCAAGTTGCCGCAGGAAGGTGGTCTTGCCTGTGCCCGCCTTGCCCGTGAGGAACACATGCCGGTCGGTGCTGTTAACGAACGCGGCGGCGGTCGTGGCCATTTCGGTCACTTCGATCTCCATGGGACTTCTTGCAGGGTGCAAGATCGCCTTCGTCGGTGGGATGTTCCTTGTGCTTGCCTGAAGTGGCCGTGCTCGGGTGGATC
>JADZGG010000192.1 GCA_020854015.1 Flavobacteriales bacterium | reverse complement strand
TTGAAGCAAGGCAACAACATCACACAGGCACAGGAGAAGTACGATGCCGCCATTGAAGGCTTCCGCAGCGGCCTGCCCGCCAACGTGGACATGGTGAAGCACTTCGACCAGGCCGACAACGTGAACAGCCGCTTGAGCAGCCTTGGCCTCGACTTCGCCATCGCCATCCTGCTGGTGATGATCACGCTGCTTCCACTCGGTGGCCGCGCCTCGCTCGTGGTGATGATCAGCATCCCCCTGAGCCTCGCCATGGGCGTGGTGATGCTGGACCTGCTCGGCTACACCCTGAACCAGTTGAGCATCGTAGGCCTCGTGGTGGCCCTCGGTCTGCTTGTTGACGACAGCATCGTGGTGGTGGAGAACATCGAACGCTGGATCCGTGAAGGACACAGCCGCATGGAGGCCACACTGAAGGCCACCAACCAGATCGGCATGGCCGTGATCGGCTGCACCGTCACGCTCATCATCGCCTTCATGCCCTTGGTGTTCATGCCCGAAGCCTCGGGCGAGTTCATCCGCAGCCTGCCCATGGCCGTGATCCTTTCGGTGCTCGCCAGCATGCTCGTGTCGCTCACCGTCGTCCCCTTCCTCAGCAGCCGCCTGTTGAAAGAGCACAGCGGCAAGCACGAAGGCAACGTTTTCCTGCAAGCACTGCAGAAAGGCATCCATAGCACCTATGCTCCGGTGCTCAACCGCTCGCTGAACCGACCCTGGACCACCATCGGGATCGCCACGCTGGTGTTCGCTGGTTCGCTCTTCCTCATGGGTCGCATCGGCTTCAGCCTCTTCCCCGCGTCGGAGAAGCCGCAGTTCATGGTGAACATCCGCGCGCCGCTTCAGAGCAACATCGAACACACCGACAGCCTCACCCACATCGTGGAACGCGAGCTCGCCGCCACCCCGGCCGTGAAGTACTTCGCCAGCAACGTGGGAAAGGGCAATCCCCGCGTGTCCTACAACGTGATCCAGCAGAACGAAACACCCGACTTCGCACAGGTCTTCGTGCTGCTTCAGGACGATACGCCGGCGGACGAAAAACTGGCCCTCATCGATTCGCTGCGCGCCCGCTTCAGCAGCATCCCAGGCGCCAAGATCGAAGTGAAGAACTTCGAGCAAGGTCCGCCCGTGCTGGCCCCGGTGGAGGTGCGGATCTTCGGGGAGAACATCGATTCCCTGCGTGTGCAGAGCGCGCGCGTGGCCGAGCTGCTGCGGATAACGCCCGGCACCCTGTACGTCGATGATCCGCTCGCCAACCTGAAGAGCGATGTGCGCGTGGACATCGACCGCGAGAAGGCCAGCTTGCTCGGCATCGCCACCGTGGACATCGACCGCACCGTGCGCATGGCCGTGGCCGGTTTGCCCTTGGGCCGCTTCAACGACCGCAATGGTGATGAGCGGACCGTGCTGCTCACCGCCGCGAAAGGCGAACGCGCCGACCTCAGCATCTTCGACGACCTGTACGTGAACAACCGCTTGGGCACGGCCGTCCCGCTGAGGCAGGTGGCCGATATCCGGTTGGAGTCCTCACCGCTCAACATCAAGCACCTTACCAAGAAACGGTACGTGGCCATCAGTGCTTTCGTGCAGCAAGGCTTCCTCGTGGACGGCGTGATCGCGGATGTGGAAGCGCGCTTGAAGGAAACGCCTTTGCCGGCAGGCTATACCTACGGATGGGGTGGCGAAGTGGAATCGCGGCAGGACAGTTTCGGTGGCTTCGGCACGGTGATCATCGCCACCGTCTTCCTCTTCATCGCCGTGTTGATCCTGGAGTTCCGCACCTTCAAGAGCACCTTGATCGTGCTGAGCGTGATCCCTTTGGGCATCGTGGGCGCCGTGCTGGCCTTGTGGCTCACGGGCAACAGCCTTTCGTTCGTGGCCATCATCGGCCTCATTGCGCTGGCCGGTATCGAGGTGAAGAACTCCATCCTGCTGGTGGACTTCACCAACCAGCTCCGCTCCGAAGGCCGCACGCTGGACCAGGCCATCCGCGAGGCCGGCGAGATCCGCTTCCTGCCCATCGTGCTCACCAGCCTCACCGCCATCGGGGGCCTGCTACCGATCGCCGTCAGCACCAACCCGCTCATCAGCCCGCTGGCGATCGTCCTCATCGGCGGCCTCATCAGCTCCACCCTCCTTTCCCGCTTGGTGACACCCGTGATCTACAAGTTCATTCCGCCGAAGGTGGAGCGCGTGGAGGATGCGACCTGAAGAAAAGAGGAACCACAGATGGACACGGATGGACATTGATGCTGATCGTCCATCATTGTTGGATCAGAGCCTCAGCGTGACTCCGAGCCGAAGCATTGGGTTGCGGGCAGTCTGCCGACCAGATATGGTTAGTGGATTGAACGCACCACCCTCCCCACCTCCTTCCCCACATCCTTCTTCACGCGGCACTCCCACAGGGTGATCACTTTCCAGCCAGCCTTCTTCAACGCCTTGGCCTTCTCGG
Source organism: Flavobacteriales bacterium (assembly GCA_020854015.1). Taxonomy (GTDB): domain Bacteria; phylum Bacteroidota; class Bacteroidia; order Flavobacteriales_F; family PHOS-HE28; genus PHOS-HE28. The sequence continues at coordinate 4,046 of JADZGG010000192.1, read as the reverse complement.
CATCACGTTCCTTGTTCCGGTCCAGCTTGGCGTTCCAGAAGCTTTGGTGGGTCTTGGGGCGGCGGGGCTGGCAATGCGGGCATCCGTGCCAGAAGCAGCCGTGCACGAACACCGCCACCTTGCGGCCCACGAAGGCGATGTCGGGCTTGCCGGGGGCTTTGGCGTAGTGCAGGCGATACCCGATAAGGCCGTGTTCGCGCAGCGCCTTGCGCACCGCCAGCTCCGGTCCGGTGTGCTTCGCCCGGATGCGGCTCATGGTGGCGCTGACGCGCGCATCGGTGGGCACGGGGGCGCGGCCGTCGCGGAGGTAGGTCTTGGGGGGCACATTGCAAAGCAAGCGGGGAATCGGTCAGCTGGCCCTTCTTTCAAGGCAACCGCCCACCTGACATTCGTCTTGGTAGTGGCAACTAACGCTGGATCCTGATGACCTTTGGGATCAGAACTGCACGAACCATGCTCACTCGATACCGCTTCAGTTCCTCGCTTCTGGTCATTTCTGTGCTGAGCATCTGCAGCGTTAAGGGTCAATCGGACACTTGGACACGGATGAACGACCTGGGTTACCACCATCCAGGGGGGCCGGTTCTTGCTTACTCCAGTGACGTTGCCTTTTCCACCAGCACTTCAGGTTATCTCTACGCGAACGGTTCCTCGCCAGCCCTATGGAGATATGATCACACAATGGATGATTGGATCGCCTGTACCCCGCCACCGGTGGCACTTGGTGGCGCCAAGGTCTTTGTGATCGGCCAGGTCGCCTATTTCAACCTTTCGGCCATACCCGCCGGTTGGAACAGCACAGTGTGGGCTTACGACACGGTTCTCGATCAATGGACACAGAAGGCCCCTTTCACTGGCCCTTTGCGCTCCGGTTTTGTGGCTTTCAGCATCGGCGGGACCGGATACATCGCCACCGGGAGAATAGGAGGATCGAATTACCTGAACGACCTCTGGTCTTATGATCCCATCGTCGATGTATGGACACAGCGTGCATCCATCACTGGTTCCGGCCGCCATGGTGCATTCGCGTTCACCATCAATGGCATCGGCTATGTGGGCGCTGGGAGTTCTGGGATCATCGGCAACGGAGAGACCTTCTACACCGCACTGAACGCCTACGACCCCTTGACGAACACGTGGACGGCCAAGGCAGCAACGGTAGGGCGGAACAATGCGGTGGGCTTCAGCATGGGGGGCTTTGGGTACATGGGTATGGGAAGGCCGAGCTCGACCATGACCAACGACCTTCGTCGCTATGACCCCGTAGCGGATGCCTGGAGCTATGTGGGGGTGATCGGTGGCTTGGCCAGTGGTGCCCGCAGCACTGGAATTGCCTTCGCGATCGGCAACACGGCGTACATCGGCGGCGGCCTCATGTCCTCCGGTGGGCAGCAGATCAAGCACAACGACCTGTGGGCATGCGATGGATCCACAGGGATCTTCACCGAGAAACGCACGATCGGTGGCAACCCTCGTGAAAGTCATTTCGCATTCGCAGTGAACGGTAAAGGCTACGTGGGTTGTGGGGTCAATTCGGGGACCGAGATCGGTTGGTTCTGGGAATTCGACCCAACCACCGGCGAGTGGGCGAGGAAAGCGGATGCCGGTATAAGCGGTTCCATTCGTATGGTCGGCACTAGTGCGGCTGGCATGGGATATACGGCTACGGGCAACAACTACTCTTCAAGTCCTGGCACACAAGGGATGAGGGCGTACGACCCCACAGCGAACGCCTGGACCGCCAAAGCATCATTGCCTGGCACTGCCCGCACGGGCGCGGTCGGTTTCACGCTTCTGGGCCGCTCCTACGTGACGACCGGTGTGAATGCGGGGAGCAATTACTTAGCGGATCTCTGGTCCTATGATCCCAGTAGTAATACGTGGACGCAGCGCGCTCCGTTCCCCGGTGCCGCCCGGGCAGACGCCGTCGGCCTCAACATCGGGAACAAGGGTTATGTGGCGACTGGACGCGCCGGGACGACGAACTATAACGACCTATGGGAGTACGACCCGATCAGCGACGGGTGGACCCAGAAGGCCTCCATGCCCGTGATCGGCCGTTACCGGGCGGTGGGCTTCGCCGTTGGTGCGAAGGGATACATCGCGTGCGGCAACAATGGCGCGAACCTGAACGACCTGTGGGAGTTCGACCCGGTGTTGGACACTTGGACGCAGAGGAGCTCATTACCCGCTGGAGTGCGTGTTTTTGCGGCTGCTTTCAGCATTGGCCCGCACGGCTATGTGGTCGGGGGTATCGGCGGTCAGGTGCTTGGTGATGTCTGGCGATACACCCCGATCGACCCAGCGGCGCAGGTGCTCCTGAACATCCGCGTCTTCCTCGGTGGCCCTTACATCAATGCACAACAAGGGATGAGCGATGCGCTGCGGACCTCCGGTCTGATCCCGTTGCAGGAGCCTTACTCCAGCTTGGGTTATCCACATGCGTTGGGCGGCGGTGAGACCACCACGGCCACCGCGCTCAACCTTGCCGGGAACAATGCGAACGGGGATTGGGTGTTGGTGGAACTGCGGCACGCTACGGATCCGTCCGTGGTGGTAGCATCGCTTTCGTGCCTGCTGCAGCGTGACGGCGATCTGGTCATGGCGGACGGAACCTCACCCCTACTGCTGAACGCCTTGGCCGGGCAGTACTATGTCGCTGTTCGGCACCGCAACCATCTAGGGGTGATGACGGCATCGCCACTCAGCTTGGGATCATCACCCGCCACCATCGACTTCAGCGATCCTGCCACGCCGACATACGGAACCTCCGCAGAAGCGAATGTGAACGGCACCATGGTGCTCTGGTCCGGCAATGCCACCGTCAACGGCCAGGTGAAGTACACCGGCACTGGCAACGACCGCGATGCTGTGCTTCTGCGGATCGGGGGTACGGTGCCCACCAACACCGTGAACGGCTACTACCCCGAGGACTGCAACTTGGACGGGGTGGTGAAGTACACCGGCGCTGCAAACGACCGCGACATAATCCTGCAGACCATCGGGGGTACAGTGCCGACCAACACACGAAATGCGCAGTTGCCCTGACCGAACGATCGTGTAGGTTGGCGTTGGCGCTTACCACAGCCGAACCGCGTTGCGTAGACTTGTGGAACGCTTCCCCAACGCATGGCCAATCCCGCGATCTTCAGCACGCTGCTCGCCTTCCTCAGCGCCGGCATACCTGCGCCTTCCGTTGCTCCTTCAGCATCCTTCGAGCAGCAGCTGACCATCTTCCAAGGGCTCGGCTTCACGCTGAACGCCGGTGTCACGGAAGCGGACATCCTGCGTTGGAACGGTGGGCGCGAAGCGTTCGAAGCGGAGCCTTTCAAGCTGCTCTACATCACCTTGGGACAGACGATCGAGCGAGCACCTTGGACCCCGCTCACCGATCGCTGCTGGGACTTCGACACCGAAGCCATTGAAGGCGACGGGGCCTATGTGCGCATCATGACCGAGCTGAGCCGGATCTCGCGCGGTGAAGTGCTGTTCACGGAACTCACGGACCATGTGGACCATGACCTGGGAAAGGCCTGGGTTGAGTTCACCTTCCATGGAAAGCATGAGCATTGGGACTTTGCCGCAGAGGATGATTGGGTGGACCCGTCGCTCTTCACGCGGCTGGCCGCTCTGGTGAACAAGCACAACACCAACGGCCACTACACCTATTTCGATACGGGCGGACAGGACGCTGTGATCGGCTACGAGACCGACGAAAGTCGCGAGAAACTTCGTGCCATGACGAGCTTGGCCATCGAATGGATCAAGTGAAAGCGCGTGGCGAGCAAAGGAAGAGGACTCCGTTTGAGCATGTGGCTGCTCATCGTCGCGAGTGCAATGATCGCCTTGATCATCCTGTTGTACTTCGGGATCTTCGTTTCGATCTGGACCATGCCTGCTCAACTCGACGGATGATGAAACAGTTCACCCTGACAAGCGCCGCCAGTATCGCCGCCTTGCTCCTCCTGGGCATGCGGCCCGCGGCCGAACCGAACATCGCCAGCCGCGTGGTGGACCCAGCGAAGGAGCCGATCGCCATGCTCTGG
>JADZGG010000191.1 GCA_020854015.1 Flavobacteriales bacterium | reverse complement strand
CCGCCATTCCGTGGCCGTGATCGGCGATGGCGCCATGACGGCCGGTATGGCCTTCGAAGCCCTCAATCACGGCGGCACCGCCAACAGCGACCTGCTCGTGGTGCTCAACGACAACTGCATGAGCATCGACCCCAACGTCGGTGCCCTCAAGGAATACCTCACGGACATCACGACCAGCCACACCTACAACAAGGTGAAGGACGAGGTGTGGAAGATCCTGGGGAAGGTGAGCAAGTTCGGGCCGAACGCGCAGAGCGTGGTCAGCAAGGTGGAGAACGCCATGAAGAGCGCGCTCCTGAAACAGAGCAACCTGTTCGAGAGCCTGCGTTTCCGCTACTTCGTTCCGGTGGACGGCCACGACGTGGAGCGCCTGGTGAAGGTGATGCGCGACCTCAAGGACATTCCCGGTCCCAAGATCCTTCACATCGTGACCATGAAGGGCAAGGGCTACGGGCCTGCGGAAGAAGGCAGCCCCACCGTGTGGCACGCACCCGGCCTCTTCAACAAGGAGACCGGCGAGATCATCAAGGTGGTGCCCAAGAGCCCACAGCCGCCCAAGTACCAGGACGTGTTCGGACACAGCATCGTGGAGCTGGCGGAGAAGAATCCCAAGATCGTCGGGGTCACACCGGCCATGCCGACGGGCTGCTCCTTGAACATCATGATGAAGGCCATGCCGGACCGCGCCTTCGATGTGGGCATCGCCGAGCAGCACGCGGTCACTTTCAGCGCTGGCATGGCCACCCAAGGCCTCGTGCCGTTCTGCAACATCTACAGCTCGTTCATGCAGCGGGCCTATGACCAGGTCGTACACGATGTGGCGCTGCAGAAACTGAACGTCGTGTTCTGCCTGGACCGCGGTGGCCTGGCCGGAGCCGATGGGCCTACGCACCACGGCAACTTCGACCTCGCTTATTTCCGCTGCATCCCCAACATGGTGGTGAGCGCACCCATGAACGAGGAGGAATTGCGCGACCTCATGTACACCGCGCAGCTGCCTGACAAGGGACCCTTCAGCATCCGCTACCCGCGTGGGGAAGGGGTGATGACGGAGTGGAAGACCCCCTTCAAGGAGATCAAGGTGGGCACCGGCCGAAAGGTGCGCTCAGGCTCCGACATCGCGGTGCTCAGCATCGGGCACATCGGCAACATCGCCGCGAAAGGGATCGATGCCTTGCAGAGCGAAGGCTACAGCGTGGCCCATTACGACATGCGTTTCGTGAAGCCGCTCGACGAGATGCTGCTGCACGAGGTCTTCGGCAAGTTCAAGCACGTGATCACCATCGAGGATGGCTGCATCCAGGGCGGCATGGGTAGCGCGGTGCTCGAGTTCATGGCCGACCATGGCTACAACGCCCAAGTGAAGCGCCTCGGCATTCCCGACCGTTGGATCGAGCACGGATCACAGAACGAGCTCTACGCGGAATGCGGCTTCGATGACAAGGCCGTGGTCGCTGCGGTGAAGGAGCTTCTCGGAGAGCAGAAGGTGAGCAAGGGGCGGAAGGCCAGCGCGTAGCGCTGTTCCCGTGTTACTGGATCTCTAATCGCGCGTTCCCGATGGTGCCGTCACGGCCCGACCAGTTCACCGTGTAGTGCCCGGCCGGTTGATCGCTGATGTCGTAGTTGTTCGTCCGCGATTGGCTGGAGTTGAACTCGACGTTCCATTGCTTGGTCACCGTGCCGGTCTCGTCGATCAGTTGCAGCAGCGTATGGTCGGCGTTGCGTGCAGGCAGCACGATCCAGAAGTTATCATCGCACGGGTCCGGATACACGCGCAGTTTCAAGGGGCGGAACAGGTTCTCCGGTCCATCACGCCAGGAGCCATCCAGCCCGCGCAGGGTCCGTTTCGTGCTTCGTCCCGTAAGCTCGTCGGTGGGCCGCTCGGTGGTCACCAACAGGGGCATCGGTGTCCGGTCCGTGTACCACGCGTTCCGCACTTCGCGGATCAAGGCATGTTCTGGGTGTGCGGGGTCATAGACCTTCAGTTCGGAACGTAGGCGCAGCACATCCCGGATCGTGCCGTAAGGCATGTTCAATATGCCGCGCGCGTCGGCAACGGTGCGGAACTCGGTGCGCAACACGGCCACACGTCCGGAGCCGGTGATGGCAGCCACACCCGTATCGCCCCACGCGGATTGAAAGGCGCAAGGCAGGTCCAGCAGACGCAAAGGCGGGTCGAAACGGAGCAGGGTGGTATCGCTGTACCAACCCAGCCACAACAAGGCCGTGTCGGTGGCTTGAAAGTACAGTGCAGGCTGCCCCGTCACTTCCAACACATGCGCCGATCGCGGAAAGGCACCGGCGCCCGGGGCGATGTCCGTGGTTGTCCACTGATACGGGATCAATGTTCCGGAAGGCAGGTCGGCAAAGTCCCATTGCAAGGCATCACCTGCACGGCCAGGGGCCAGGTAAGGCGTGTCGTGGTATCCGTAGACCGAACCTGTGGTCGGCAGGGCGTTGCGGTTCAGCAGGGCCTGAGCGTTCATCGAAAGCGCCGCTGTCAGTCCGATCGGGAAAAGGATCCACCGCATGACACGAAGCTAGGCCGCGCAACGGAAGGCTGCCAAGTTCAGACCGCGAAATGGTAGCCGATGCTGATCGCGATGGGCAATGGCCCTTGCTTCACCTCAATGGCCTTGTTGTTCTTCAGGGCGTCCCAATCGTCGTAGAACTCGGGCGAGCGCAACGGGACCAGTACGGCGATCTTCCAGAAGTTGGTGGTGTGTAATTGCCTGAATTCCGCACCAACGCCCAAGGTCAGCCCATAGTACATGGCATCGTACTGGCTGCCGCCCTTGATCTTGATGACCGCATTGTAGCCGTACATGGCGGTGCCGTAAACCCCGACCTTCTTGTCCGGCATGAAGCGGAGCAGGAGCCCGGCGTTCCACCCGATACCGACAAGTGCGTAGCCCCCGCCTGCCACCAAAGCGGTGTAGTGGTTCAAGGGCACGTCGACCCGCAGACCGATGCCGCCGTGATCAAGGCCAACGCCCAAGCCCATGTGCGGGCTGTCGGAGACCGAAGGTTTGGGTGTGGAGGGGATGGTCTCTTGGGCTACGGCCTGAACAAGTAGCCCACAGGTCACGAGTAGAATGGACAAGCGCATGAGCAGAGCTTCTATCCCTGTGAAGGTAGTGAAGGCCTGTGAAGAGGAGCGGTCGCCTTATTCAGGGGTGACGCCTTCCGGGGCAGTGCCCGCCGATGGCTCCCCCAACCGGCGCAGATCGATCACTTCGTATACGTCGGGGGAAAGCGAGGCGAACATCAGGAACACGGTCGCCTCCATGATGGCGGTCCGCTTCCGTTCGGTGTCGAATTTCTCCATGCCCTCCTGCACGTTCGCGGTGATCGTGGAGGGGATCTCCTGTCCCAGATCGTAATCCCAGAAGCGCTCCGTGAACACTTGGTCCGGACCGATGCTGCGCACCCCGGCCACGTCCTTCGATGTCGCATAGGTTTTTAGCGGCCTACGGCCCATCGGCATGATGGCCTCGGCATAGTTCCCTTTTTCCCGCACCCGCCCGGCGATCCGCAGGGCCATCTCGTCGTCTAAATGTTCCTGTGGGAAGGGCTTGCGGTACACGAGGAATGAATCCACAAGCACGTAGCCCACAATGATCTGCGTGCTCTGGCCCACGCCCTGTTCGGATCGGTAATCGATGGAGAAGACGACGAATGTGCTGCTGTCCGGGTTCAGCAGACCTGGCTTGGTTCCAACTCGGAAGCTGAAGGTGCGTTGATCAGCGGTCGTGCAGGTATGCTCGGCCGAACTACTGAGGGCGATACTGTCCACAACCGCTTTCGGCGCCAATGTGTCGGTACCGTCGAACACCAGCGGGCGCTGATCCCGGCTGGACACGGTGACCTGGATGGGGTCGCTGCAGGAACTGAGGAACAATGCAACGAGGAGGAAGTGGATCGCACGCATGTTCCGGTGGTCTTCGCTTAGCGTGGGTCACAGCCTAACCCGGTCGCTTGATCTCGAAGTCCTCCAGGAACTTGGTGGTGAAGTTGCCTGCGCGGAACTGCTCGTTCTGCATCAGCTGCAGGTGGAAGGGGATGGTGGTGGGGATCCCTTCGATCACGTACTCACTGAGGGCGCGCTCCATCTTGGTCAACGCCTCCTCACGGGTCTGCGCGCTCACGATCAGCTTGCCGATCATGCTGTCGTAGTTCGGCGGAATGGTGTAGCCGGCATAGACGTGGGTATCAACGCGCACACCATGGCCGCCGGGACTGTGGTAGCTGGTGATCTTGCCAGGACAGGGGCGAAAGTTGTTGAAGGGATCCTCTGCGTTGATGCGGCACTGGATGCTGCAGCGCGTGGGCTCGTAGTTGAGGCCGCTGATGGGGATGCCGGCGGCGATCTTGATCTGCTCGCGGATCAGGTCGTAGTCGAT
>JADZGG010000190.1 GCA_020854015.1 Flavobacteriales bacterium | reverse complement strand
CCGTACCCGTCATGCCCGCGAGCTTGTGGTACATGCGGAAGTAGTTCTGGAGCGTCACCGTGGCGTAGGTCTGGGTGGCCGCTTCCACCTTCACCTTCTCCTTGCTCTCGATCGCCTGGTGGAGACCATCGCTGTACCGGCGGCCTTCCAGGATACGTCCGGTCTGCTCGTCCACGATCTTCACCTTGCCGTCCATCACCACATACTCCACGTCCTTTTCGAACAAGGTGTAGGCACGCACCAACTGGTTCACTGTGTGAATGCGTTCGCTCTTGATGCCGAAATCGCGCAGCAGTTCGTCCTTGCGGCGGGCCTTCTCCTCCGTGGCAACGGCGCTCTTCTCGATCTCCGCGATCGTTCCGCCCACATCGGGCATCACGAAGAAGTGCGTGTCGTTCATGTCGCCGCTGATCAGGTCGATGCCCTTTTCGGTCAGCTCGATGCTGTTCTGCTTCTCGTCGATCACGAAGTACAAGGCCTCATCCACCTTGGGCATCTCCTTGCCTTGGTCGGCCATGTAGTAGGCCTCGGTCTTCTGCAGCACGGCCTTCATGCCGGGCTCGCTGAGGAACTTGATGATCGCCTTGTTCTTGGGCAGGCCGCGGTGCGCACGCAGCAGGGCCATGCCTCCTTTCTCCTGTTCGTCCTTGGTGGCGGTCCCGGCCTCCACGTTCTTCAACAGCTCCTTCGCATCCGCGAGGATCTGGGTGACGAGCTGGCGCTGGGCGCTGTAGAGCTTTTCCACGCGCGGCTTGTACTCGTCGAACTGGTGCACATCTCCCTTCGGGGTGGGACCGCTGATGATCAAAGGCGTTCGGGCGTCATCGATCAGCACGCTGTCCACTTCATCCACGATCGCGAAGTTGTGCTTGCGCTGGACCAACGCGCTGGGCGCGTGGGCCATATTGTCACGGAGGTAGTCGAAGCCGTATTCGTTGTTGGTGCCGAACGTGATGTCCGCCAGGTAGGCGTTCCGGCGTGCGGCGCCGTTGGGTTCGTGCTTGTCGATGCAGTCCACGCGCAGACCGTGGAACTCATACAAAGGACCCATCCATTCGCTGTCCCGTTTGCTCAGGTAGTCGTTGACCGTCACCAAGTGAACGCCGCGTCCGGAGAGGGCATTGAGGAACACGGGCAGCGTGGCCACCAGGGTCTTTCCCTCGCCGGTGCCCATCTCAGCGATCTTGCCCTTGTGCAGGGCGATGCCGCCGATCAGCTGCACATCGTAGTGCACCATGTCCCAGGTCACCGGGTTTCCGGCCGCGTTCCAGGTGTTGCTCCAGATCGCCTCATCGCCTTCGATGCGGATGCTGTCGCGCTTGGCGGCCAGTTCGCGGTCCAGGTCGGTGGCGCGGACGCGCAGTTCGGTGTTCTCTTTGAAACGGCGTGCGGTCTCCTTTACGATGGCGAAGGCCTCGGGTAGAATGTCCAACAGCGCTTCTTCGATCTTCGTTACGCACTTCTCCTCGATCTTGTCGATCTCTTGATAGCGCGCTTCCCGGTCCTGGATGTCCATGCGCGGATCGGCGTCGATCTCGGCCCGGAGCGTATCCATTCGTGCCTGTTCGTCCTTGATCCGGTCCCGCACCTGCTGCTTCAGGTCCAGTGTGCGTTGCCGTAGCGCATCATTGCTGAGGCCGCTCAACTTGGGGTATTCGACAAGGATGCGGTCAAGGAGCGGCTGCACTTCCTTGAGGTCGCGTTGGGCCTTGTCGCCGAAGACCTTCTTGAAAACGTTGGTGAGGGTGCCGATCATGGCAGGGGAGGGGGGATGGAATGGGGATGGTGATAGCACCAACCGTGGAAAAGGCCGCCAAAGTTAGACGGCTTCTGTTAGGGAGGCGGGGCCTTGCGGAAGCACAGACCTTGCCGGGACCCTGAAGCTGCCTTTTCGGCAGGCCTGGAATGGAAAAGCCCCCCGGTAAAGGGGGGCTTCCTGTTGTTGTCGGGGGTATCAGTACTCGTCCTCGTTGAAGAAGAAGTCCTCTTTTGATGGATAGTCGGGCCAGATGTCCTCGATGGATTCGAAGACCTCCTCGTCGTCCTCGATGGCCTGCAGGTTCTCCACCACCTCCAGCGGTGCGCCGGTCCGCATGGCGAAATCAATGAGCTCGTCCTTCGTGGCGGGCCATGGTGCATCCTCCAAGTAGGAGGCCAGTTCGAGTGTCCAATACATGAGAGGCCGGTGTAGGGTCCTTGAAATCGGCGGCAAATATAGACGGATAGGGATCCGTCCAGCACCTTCTTTTCAACCGGTGTTGATGAGCGGTGCTCCTTAGGGACGCAAGGGCTTGGACAGGGTCACCCGCGGGGTTTCCAAGGCAGCTCCTCCACCCCCAGTTCATGCCCCAAGGACCGGGCCACCACGAAAAGCAGGTCGGAAAGGCGGTTCAGGTAGCGGATCAGCACGTCAGGCACAGGTTCGTGGGCCGCCAGTTGCACGCAGCGACGCTCCGCCCGGCGACATACGGTGCGACAGATGTGCGCTTGGGAAATGGACTGGTTCCCGCCCGGCAGTATGAAGTTCCGCATGATCGGCAGCTCTTGGTCCAGAACGTCCATGGCGGCTTCCAAAGCGGTCACCTGTTCATCCGTGACCGGTGGCACCTTGAAGGTATCGGCATCGGCTTCCGAGCCGGCGGCGAGCCGGGACCCGATGCTGAAGAGCGTGGTCTGGACAGTGAGCAGCAGTTCCTTGTGGCGGGCGGTGCTCCAGTCGCGTAGCAGGCCCAGATGGCTGTTCAACTCGTCAACCGTGCCGTAGGCCTCTATGCGAAGGTGGTCCTTGGGGACGCGCATGCCGCCAAGCAATGAGGTCTGGCCCTTGTCGCCGGTGCGGGTGTAGATCTTCATG
>JADZGG010000189.1 GCA_020854015.1 Flavobacteriales bacterium | reverse complement strand
TTGTTGCACGGTTGAACAGTATTCTCACAGAGGACCCGACGCGTGAAATGAGTGGAACAAGTATCGGTTCAGGGATCTTCAAGCGAGACCTTCCGAGATGGCTGTACGTGTTGCTGGCGTCGGCCAGCTTAACATATTCGGCTGATCACATGGTCACACCTCGTGTCGAGAATTGTGTGATCGAGAAGGTGGAAGAGGTGTCGGTGGGTAGAAGGGAGAACTGGTCGGTCGTCGACCTCAGCAATGGCGGCAAATTCGAGGAGCCTTCCGGGACCGGTGCATTCCATGCCGGTGATAGTCTCGTTGTGGTGTTGAGCCCGGTGTTCAAGGTTGTGCGGAGCTTTCAACGCCCCGGTTTCACCTATTGGACCGAAGTAGGACGAAGCCGCGACACACAGGATATGTTCCTGCTCGTTCCGTTCGTGGGTGTTCTGGCCTTGCTGCTTATTTGGCCGGGGTGGTCAGAGGATACGCGTACGATCATGCGCGTAGTGCTTCTCCTTTTCCTTTTCGTCTGGAGCATGTACATGCTCGGCATTCACGGGCCACGTCTTTTCGCAGGTCTGCATTGAGGGCCCCGGACCAGTGGAGTAACCGCGCGAAGGAGCGCTAGCCCCTTCGCCCGTAACCCGCCCGCTCCCTTACCCGTGCCAGCGTGATCTCCGCGATGGTCCGAGCCTTGGCAGCACCCACTTGCAGCTGACGATCCAGCTCCGCGCGGTCGGTCATCAGTTGCTGGTAGAGGGCGCGTTCGTTGGCGAAGCCGTCCATGAGCACTTGAAGGAGTTCCTTCTTGGCGTGCCCGTAGCCGTAGCCGCCGCGCAGGTAGTTCTGGCGCATCGTCTCCACGGCGTCGGCAGGTGCCAACAGGCGGTACAGGTTGAACACGTTGTCCTTCTCCGGGTCCTTCGGGTCTTCGAGCGGCGTGCTGTCGGTCACGATGCCCATCACCTGTTTCTTCAGTTCCTTCTCCGGCAGGAAGACGATGAGCGTATTGTTGTAGCTCTTGCTCATCTTCTGCCCATCGGTTCCGGGCACCGTCATCACCTCCTTGTCCACACGGGCTTCAGGCACCACGAAGGTGTCCTCTCCATAAGCACGGTTGAAAGCGTTGGCGATGTCACGTGTGATCTCGAGGTGCTGCACCTGATCCTTGCCCACGGGCACCACATGCGCATCGTAGAGCAGGATGTCGGCGGCCATGAGGACCGGGTAGTAGAAGAGGCCCGCGTTCACGGCGCTAAGGCGGTCGCTCTTGTCCTTGAAGCTGTGCGCGTTGGCCAGCATGGGGTAGGGCGTAAGGCAGCCCAGGTACCAGGTGAGCTCGGCGACCTCGGGCACGTCGCTCTGGCGGTAGAAGGTCACCGCGTTCACATCCAGGCCGCTGGCCAACCATGAGGCCGCCACAGAGTAGGTGTTGTCGCGCAGCACCTGCGGATCGCGCATGGTGGTGAACGAATGCAGGTCGGCGATGAACAGGAAGGCATCGTTGCCGGGCGCGCCGCTCATGCGAACGGCTGGGCGGATGGCGCCGAGGATGTTGCCGAGGTGGGGAACGCCGGTGCTCTGGATGCCTGTAAGGACGCGGGCCATGGAAAAAAGGATCGGCCGAAGATAGCGGGTTAAATTCGCCGCCTCCGTTGACCGGGCCTGCCTGCCATGAAGCGCGACCACGAACACCACGACCGACCGCTGATCGCCGATGGCGAGAGCTATCGCGTGCCGCTGTTCAAGTGGCTCTTCGCAGTGCCGCGCTTCCTGTTCAAACTGTGGTTCGGCATCGTCTTCTATGTCACCCTGATCCTGCTCTTCCCCTGGTTCAAGCATTACTTGCGGCATCCTTCGCGCTATCCTCAGGCTTTCCGGCTGATGCGACGCTGGGGCAAGTTGCTGCAGTGGATCACTTTTCTCCCGCAACGCGCACGGTGGATCGGCGCCCTGCCCAAGCCTCCGTATGTGATCTGCAGCAACCACGCCAGCTACCTGGACATTCCTCACATGTACGTGCTGATGCCCGACCACTTCGCGCTCATGGGCAAGTACGAGCTGTTGAAGTGGCCGCTCTTCAACATCTTCCTCAAGGACATGAACATCGCGGTGAACCGCGGCAGCCATACCGAAGCGGCCAAGGCCCTGATGAAGGCGTCAAAGGCCCTGTCCAAGGGCATCTGCGTGGCTCTTTTTCCCGAGGGGGGCATCCCCGGCGCCGTGCCGCGCATGAAGCATTTCAAGGATGGGGCGTTCAAGCTGGCCATGCACCACGGAGTACCCATCGTACCCGTGACCTTCGTGAACCACTGGCGCCTTTTTGGTGACCCGGAACAGCTGTTGAGCCGCGGCCATCCGGGCTTTGCCGAGGCTGTAGTGCACCCCCCGATCCCCACCGCCGGCCTTACCGAGGCCGATCTGGTAGCTTTGCGCTTGCAGGTCTTCGACACCATCGAGGGCCCCCTGCGCGAAGCTGAGAACCAACGCCTCCGATGAAGATCGATCAGACCACTCTGGACCGTATCGCCGAACTGGCCCGGCTGGACTTCAGCGACAGTGCCGCCCGAGAGGCCATTGTGAAGGATATGCAACGCGTGTTCGACTTCGTGGAGAAGCTGAACGAGGTGGACACCACCGGCGTGGAACCGCTGATCTTCATGACCGAGGAACACGATGTGCTGCGTGAGGACGTGGCCGTGCAGGAGATCACGAAGCAGGAAGCGCTCCGCAACGCACCTGTGAAGGACAGCGACTACTTCAAGGTGCCCCGCGTGGTGGACAAGGGCTAGACCGCCCTACCAGATGACGCATCGCCCGTGAAGGGCCGTCCCGATCGAGCCTTTCAGGTGCATCGTGTACATGCCTGTGGAAAGTCCGTCCAGGACCAGTGACCGCGCGCCTGCAGCCACCGGGAAGCTCCGCACCAAGGCACCCCGCGCGTCGAACACCTGGAGGATGGCGCCATCGGGTACTGACGCAAAGCCTACCTGCACATCGCCATTGGAGGGTACAGGCCAGACCCGCAGGACCTCGGCCTTTTGTTCACAGCTGATCGCGCGCATCTCCGAGGTGGTCCGCGCACCATTCCCATCCACTTGCAGGATGCGGTAGTAGCGTTCGCCGACAACGGGTTCGGTATCCATGAAACGGTAGTCGTGGCGCGAAGTGCTGTTCCAAGCGCCCGGCACTGTTGCGATGATCGTGGGTTCCGCTTCGCCAACCGTGCGTTGGATCTCGAAATGATCGTTCTCGGATTCGCTTGCGGTGCTCCAGGTGAGCTCGGTTGAGCCGTCGCCGGCGCAGGTGACCTCGAACGCGCTCATTTCCACAGGCAGCGGAAATACGGCTTCCACCGAAACATCATCGATGAAATAGTAGGCTCCCTGCCAGCCGGACGACATCTGAACGGCGGTGGTGGCCGCGTCCATGTGGAAGTTGCCGATGCAGAGGTTCGTGTATGGCTGGGTCGGAGTGAAGGTGAAGCTGTGCGCCTGCCACGTGCTGCTGTAGACGATAGTGTTGATCTCCACCTGGGGGATCACGGTGGTGATCGGCGCTCCGCAGGTCTGTGTCAAGGGCACCGTGGAGAAGGCGAGCCCCAGATTGTTCGATCCCCAGCCTACGTAGGGGTTGGTGCCGTTGCTGGTCCAGAACGTGACCGTGTAAGGCTGTCCAACAATGAGCGGTGTGGCCAGGGTGAAGCGCAGGTACTCCCGGAAGTTGGGCGTGGTGGGGTACCAAGGACTGAAGCCCATCATGGCGTTGCCGCTGTGAGGCATGCAGGTGCCGTAGACCAGGTTGGGTGGCCGAACCGTCGCCGCTCCGGTCAGGTGGAAGTAATCCGGGTGGCCGCAGCCGGGGGTCAGCGCGCAGGCACCGCTCGCGGACGTCCAACCTTGGGAGAAGCAGCTCTGGGCGTACGCTGAGGGAAGTGCTGAGAAGTTCTCGAAGCCTCCGTTGTTCAAGAGGTTCTGGCCCAGGCTGAACAACGGCGCGAGGACCATTACCACCAAGAGGGCGCCCCAGCGCAGCGCTATGGTCGAAATGACGACTTTCTTTCCCGACATGATACTGAACACCGTATTCCGATCACAAGATGACGATCCCCACGGTCGTTCCACGTTACCGTTGTCACATAGGCTTTGGTAAGCGACGAAGGGGGTATTTTCGCCGCTCAATCCTACCAGCGACCATGTACGGCGGACTCCAACAGCACCTTCGGAACGAGCTCAAGGCCATCGATGATGCCGGGCTCTTCAAGCGCGAACGCGTCATCACCAGCGAACAGGGTGCGGAGATCACCGTGAACGGCCGGCAGGTGCTCAACTTCTGTGCGAACAACTACCTCGGTCTGTCCTCGCATCCGGAGGTGATCAAGGGAGCCCACGCTGCGCTTGACTCCCACGGCTTCGGAATGAGCAGTGTGCGTTTCATATGCGGCACACAGGACATCCACAAGGAACTGGAGGCGAAGCTGGCCACCTTCCACGGCACGGAGGACACGATCCTTTACGCCGCTTGTTTCGATGCGAACGGTGGCGTGTTCGAGCCGCTCTTCGGTGAGGAGGATGCCATCATCAGTGATGCGCTGAACCATGCGAGCATCATTGACGGGGTCCGACTTTGCAAGGCCGCGCGTTACCGCTACGCCAACAACGCCATGGCCGATCTCGAAGCGCAATTGAAAGCAGCGAGCGAGAAGAAGCACCGGTTCAAGATCATCGTGACCGACGGCGTGTTCAGCATGGACGGCATCGTGGCGGACCTCAAGGGCGTCTGCGACCTGGCCGACAAGTACGATGCGTTGGTGATGGTGGACGAATGCCATGCCGCGGGCTTCATCGGGCGCACGGGTCGGGGCAGCGTGGAGCATTGCGGGGTCACCGGTCGCGTGGACATCATCACCGGTACGCTGGGCAAGGCCCTCGGTGGTGCCATGGGCGGCTACACCACCGGCCGCAAGGAGATCATTGAGATGTTGCGTCAGCGCAGCCGACCCTACCTGTTCAGCAATTCGCTCGCTCCTTCCATCGTGGGCGCCAGCATCGCTGTGCTCGACCTGCTATGCAGCAGCACTGAATTGCGAGATCGCCTGGAGCGTAACGTGGACCGTTTCCGCAGTGGCATCGAGGCGCTCGGTTTCAAGACGCGCGGTGCCGGAGCCGCCATCGTCCCGGTGATGCTCGGTGATGCCAAGCTCAGTCAGGTAATGGCGGACCGGTTGTTGTCGGAAGGCATCTACGTCATCGGTTTCTTCTTCCCCGTGGTGCCCAAGGACACTGCCCGGATCAGGGTGCAGTTGAGCGCCGCGCATACCGAAGCGCACATCGATAAGGCGCTCGCCGCCTTCGACAAGGTGGGGAAGGAGCTCGGTGTGATCTGAGCAGGCCGCTTTCGCTCGGCGTTAGACTGGCGGCGTCGCCCCCCGTTCACATGCTACTGTGAAGAAGAGGCGGCATTTGCAGGGTGACCCCGCTTCGTACGGGCCTAGGTTTGCCGGGACCGCGTGCCCTCTCCCCATTGGGCGTTCACCACTTTCTTGATCCCTCTTTGCCATGAAGCGGCTTCTCATTGCGCTCGTATCGTGCTTTTCTGCGTTTTCCACCCATGCCCAGATAGCGGTTTGCGGAACGCCCGGTTCGGATGGGCCGGCCAACGCGGCGCTCGTCGTCAACACCTACTACACTGTGCCGGGTGCGCTCACCTTGGCGGCAGGCTCCAGTACGTTGAGCCTTGGTGCCGTTCCGGCGAACGATGCGTTCGGCAACACCTTCGGCACGCTCACCATTGAGCCCGGGGACCTGCTCTTGGTCATTCAGATGCAGGATGCTGATATCAACACGTCGAACAGCGATCTCTATGGCGGGAACAACGCGACCGGTGGTCCGGATGCCCTTGGAGGGACGGGTTTTACGGCATTGAACAATACCGGGCGCTACGAGTACATCGTTGCGACCAACAGTGTTCCGCTCACGGGTGGATCATTGACCTTCAGGGGGGGCGGTGCTGGGAACGGTACCATCTACACATACACCAACCAGGACGGTAGTGCCACGCTCACACAGAAGCGTTTCCAGGTGGTGCGGGTGCCGCAGTATTCCAACCTCACGCTCACGTCGAACCTGGTGTGTCCGCCATGGAACGGTTATGCAGGTGGCATCGTGGCCTTCGACGTGGCCGGGGCCTTTGCGTTCGGCGGCTTCACGATCAGCGCCAACGGCCGGGGCTTCCGCGCGGGCTACCAAGAGCAGGCCGTCTCCGGGTCGAACTTGGCGAACACGTACGTGACCACCTCTTTGACCGAGTCCTCGGGGAAAGGGGAGAACATTGCCGGCACGCCACGCTACATGTGGGATGGTTTCACAGCCGTTGACCTTGGCTCCAGCTGGAACGGGTTCCCCAGCGGTGACTTCGGCAGAGGGGCACCAGGCAACGGCGGCGGCGGTGGCAACGACCACAACGCCGGTGGAGGCGGTGGTGCCAATGGAGGAGCAGGGGGTGTTGGCGGCATTGGTTGGGAAGGCGGCGGTGGCAGCTGGCCCAACGGTGGCCGTCCGGGCACGCAGCTGACCCAGGTACTGGGCCGCTTGTTCCTGGGTGGTGGCGGCGGAGGTGGTGATGCGAACAACGCGCTCACCGGTGTGAAGGGTGGGGTTGGCGGCGGCTTGGTGATCATCAACGCCGGTCGCATCGACGGTACGGGAACGATCACGGCCAATGGTGATGACGGTGATGTGGGCGCTTATGGCAGTGCCCCGGATGGAGCAGGTGGCGGTGGTGCTGCCGGTACCATCTTCGTGAACGCGACACAGAACAGTCCGACCGCCAACCTTTCGTTGATCGCCAACGGGGGAAGGGGTGGGAACACGCTCAATGACTCCGGCTTTGAACACGGTCCGGGCGGCGGAGGCGGTGGAGGTGCGATCTGGTACAATGTGGTCGGCGGGACCGTTTCAACAAGCGTCGTCAAGGGCCTCAGCGGAAAAGCCAATGGCGGGTCCGGCATTGCCCATGGCGCAGCCGACGGACAGGACGGTGTGGCCTCCACGTTCGCTTTCTCATCACTGCCGGGCTACCTCCAAGGGCAGAGCTCGACGTGCTATCCGACCCTGGCTGTCACCAAGACCTCCTCGAGCGCTCAATTGGGTGTCGGCGTGCCACAAGGTGCCAACACCACGTATTCACTCGTCATCACCAATACAGGTGCGGCAGGCAATGCGGGAGGCGTTCAGTTGGACGACATCCTTGCTTCCGGCATCACCTATGTCTCCGCTACGGTGGCCTATTCAGGCGGCGCAGCGGGACCGGCCACCTTGACCAACCTCGGGACCAGCTCACAACCTCGCTTCGGCAATTTCAATATACCGGCCGGTGGGTTGGTCACGATCACCATGACCGTGGCCGTCGATGCCGCCCAGTCACCTGGAACCTATCAGAACGGAGCACAGGTGCGCTACCTGGACCCCACCCGCTCTTCAGCCGACCCCAGTCGTCGGATCTCTCCGGCCACCGATGCCTACGGCGGTGCCAACACCACTTATGAGACCGGTGGAGCCACGGTATCGGGTAGCAACTACTCCGACGCCGTAGCTGGCCCTGTGGGGGAGAACGTGCTAGTGCTCTCGTACCCAGTAGCAGGTGATGATGCGCTCAATATGAACGAGGATGCCACCTTGAACGCCTCGCTCACCGGTGGAGACTCTGATGACGACGATGCACTGGCCACCCTTTCATGGAGCTTGCTTTCCGGTGGTACGGCGGCTACCAGCGGCACACTGACCGTGAACGCGAACGGCACCTTCAGCTACACGCCGAACACCAACGTGAACGGTACGGTGAGCTTCACCTACCAAGTATGTGACAACGATGGCCTCTGCGACGATGCCACCGCCACCATCACCATCGCTGCGTTGAACGATGCACCTGTGGCCGCGGATGATGCGTACACGATGAACGAGGATGGCACGATCACGGCGCAGAACGTCACCGGTAACGACAGCGATCCGGACAATACCAACGTTCAACTCACCTGGACCATCACCGCGGGTGGAACGGCTGCAGCGAACGGTACATTGAGCATGACGACGGGTGGCGCGTTCACTTACGCGCCGAACGCGAATTTCAATGGCACGGTGAGCTTCACCTACCAGGCCTGCGATCCTTCCAGTGCCTGCGATCCGGCGACGGTCAGCATCACCGTGACCGCGGTGAACGATGCACCTGTCGCAGGCGATGATGCCTTCACGACCAATGAGGATGTTTCCCTTGCCAACCAAAGCCTGACGGCCAACGACAGCGATCCGGACAACGCTGGCGCGCAGCTGACCTGGAGCTTGGTGAACGGTGGAACGGCCGCAGTGAACGGCATCTTGACCGTTAACGCCGCGGGCACCTTCAGCTTCGCTCCGAACACGAACTACAACGGCACCGTCAGCTTCACCTATCAGGTGTGCGATCCGTCCAGCGCCTGCGATCCGGCCACCGTCACCATCACCGTGAACGCGGTGAACGATGGGCCCGTGGCGGATGACGACAACTTCACTGTACTGGAGGATGGAACGCTCAACTCATCCCTTGGGGGCAACGACAGCGATCCGGACCATACCCTCGCACAGTTGACATGGAGCCTTCTCAGCGGCGGTTCTGCGGCCGCGAACGGATCGCTCACGGTGAACGCGGACGGCAGCTTCATCTACACTCCGGCCGCGAATTTCACCGGTACGGTCAGCTTCACCTATCAGTTGTGTGATCCGGGACCGCTGTGCGATCCGGCCACCGCCACCATCAACGTGGGCAGTTCCAACGACGCCCCCATCGCCGGTGATGATGTGGTGGGGATGAGCGAGGATGGCACGCTGAACACCTCGGTAACGGGCAATGACCTTGATCCAGATGGTGATGCTTTGGTGTACGATGTGGTGAGCGGTGGTACGGCTGCCACCAATGGTACGGTCGTGTTCAATGCGAACGGCTCATGCTCATTTGCTCCGAATGCCAACTTCAATGGTGTGGTGACCTTCACTTACGAAGCTTGCGATCCCAGCTCGGTCTGCGATGCGGCAACGGTGACCATCACCGTTTCAGCTGTGAACGATGTTCCTGTTGCAGGCGACGACAGCTTCAACACGACGGAGGATGCGGCCTTGACCACGCAGAGCGTGACCGGCAACGACAGCGACCCCGACCATTCGAACCCGCAGCTCACCTGGAGCCTGGTGAGCGGTGGCACGGCTGCCACCAACGGCACGCTCGTGTTCAATGCGAACGGCACGTTCACGTGGACACCGAACGCGAACTACAACGGCACCGTGAATTTCACCTATCAGGCCTGCGATCCCCTCTCCGCCTGTGATCCAGCGACGGTGACCATTGAAGTTAGTGCGGTGAACGATGCGCCTGTGGCGAACGATGATAGCTTCAATACGACAGAGGATGCGGCCTTGACCACGCAGAGCGTAACGGGCAACGACAGCGACCCCGACCATTCGAACCTGCAGCTCACCTGGAGCCTGATCAGCGGTGGCACGGCTGCCACCAATGGCACGCTCGTGTTCAATGCGAACGGCACGTTCACGTGGACACCGAACGCGAACTACAATGGCACGGTGATCTTCACCTATCAGGTCTGCGATCCCGCTCCGGCCTGCGATCCCGCCACGGTCACCATCGTGGTGTCCGCACAGAACGATGCACCTGTCGCCGGGGATGATGCCTTCAGTGTCAACGAGGATGGTAGCCTGACCGCACAAGCCCTGACGGCGAACGACAGCGATCCGGATAACACGAACGTGCAGCTCACCTGGAGCCTGGTTAGCGGCGGAACAGCAAGTGCGAACGGTGCGCTGACGGTGAATGCGGACGGCACTTTCAGCTATGCACCTGCTTCGAACTACAGCGGCACGGTGTCCTTCACTTATCAAGCCTGCGATCCTTCGAGCGCCTGCGATCCTGCAACAGTAACGATCACCGTCAACGCCGTCAATGATGCGCCGGTGGCCAATGACGATCCGTTCACGGTGAACGAGGATGGCACGCTGAACAGCACTGTGTCTGGCAATGACAGCGATGTGGACAACAATGCGGCTCAACTGACCTGGAGCTTGGTGAGCGGCGGTACGGCAGCGGCCAACGGCTCGCTCACCTTCAACGCTGATGGCAGCTTCACGTACGTGCCCAA